>DAOWLL010000222.1 GCA_030641945.1 Gammaproteobacteria bacterium
AACCATAGCTATTGCTATGCTTTTCAGTCCAGACGTGCACTCAGAAACACTACAGATGCACCTGAATCCGAAATCCTGGTGAGAAATGCGGGCTAGAATGGCAGACCATGGGCATAAGCGGTCATGCCCAGCAGCATCGGGATTGACAGCATGGTGTTGGTGCGAGATGCCATCAGTGCTATGGTCTTGGCTTTGGCGATTTCGTCAGCGCTGTGTTCTTTGCCGTCCAGGCCGAGGATTTTCTTCTGGTTTGGCCAGATCAGTCCCCAGACATTGAACAGCATGATGGTGCCCAGCCACGCGCCCATACCGATGATGGCCATATTACCTGAGAGCATGAAAGCATCGATGATGCCCTGGTGGCCGCCACCCAGCTGTGCCAGTGCACTGACGCCTGTCAACCAGGTCAGCAGGGCTGCCCAGCGAAACCACCACAATGCCTTCGGGGCCACATACTTGTTGATTGCAGCCGGTCCAGGACCACCATTGTCAGCTTCGCTCAATGCTGCGCCAACAGCTGGTACCTGTACAAAGTTGAAATAGTACAGCAGGCCTATCCAGATAATACCGACGAAAGCGTGCAACCAGACGGTCCATTCAAGGATGTTGACTTGTCCAGCGCTGCCCAGTGCAATAATGATTAAGACTGCAAGAATGAAGCCTGCAACCAGGGTGCCAGTGATCGATTTCAACGGATTCATGTGGGTTCCTCGAGATATATTTTCGTGATTTCGGTTGGCGCTAAAGATAGAGCAGGGCCATGTATAATGCAACAGCCAATTAGAAAATTACTGTGTTTTTACCAGTAAAAACAACTAATTCCATACATAACACAGTGGTATTCGAGCGTGAATCCTGTTGAATTAAGTATATTTGCAAATCGCATAGAAGCTGTATGCGATGAAATGGGCGCAGCGCTTCAGCGTGCTGCTTTTTCACCCAACATACGCGACCGGCTCGATTATTCCTGTGCCGTGTTCGATGCGAGTGGTGAGCTTTGTGCACAGGCAGCGCATATTCCGGTCCATCTCGGCAGTATGGCTTTTGCCATGCGCGGTATTGTCGAAGCTATTGACTGGCAAGATGGCGATATGGTCATTCTTAATGATCCCTACATGGGCGGCACTCATCTTCCCGATGTAACAGTGATTGCCCCTGTCTTTATTGATAAGCAAGTGCTCGGTTTTGTTGCAAATCGTGCACATCATGCTGATATTGGCGCCGAGCAGCCTGGCTCAATGCCATTATCGACCAGCCTGCAACAGGAAGGGCTGGTAATACATCCGCTGAAGCTGGTCGAACATGACGTCATTAATGAAGCGCAAATGAAGCGGTTGATGGCATCAATGCGCAATCCGGCCGAGTCTAAGGGTGATTTCAGCGCACAAATCGCCGCGAATCGCCGCGGGCACAAGCGTCTTAGCGAGCTGATTCAGCAGTTGGGAGCACAGCAATACATCCATGCTCTTGCTGCGCTGAACAATTATGCTGAGCAGCTCGCCATTTCATGCTTTAACGAGATTCCCGATGGAGAATACCATTTCAGCGATGTACTGGATGATGACGGCCTGGGGGATACGGATATTGAGATAGAGGCCTGTATCGTTGTGAAACAGGGAAAAGTGCTTGTCGATTTCAACGGCACCAGTAGCCAGGTCCGTGGCAATGTAAATTGCCCGATATCTGTAACGGCAGCCGCCGTGTATTACGTATTTCGCTGCTTGCTGCCAGCGCAGGCGCCGGCATGTGCAGGCAGTTTCCGCACGATCTCAATCACAGCGGATAGTGGCAGTTTGTTGAATGCTGTTTTTCCCGCCGCGGTCGCGGCTGGTAATGTTGAGACCAGTACGCGCATCGTTGATGTGGTGCTGGGTGCCCTGGCGCAGGCAATACCTGAAAAAATACCTGCCGCCAGCCATGGCAGCATGAATAACCTGGCAATGGGATCGACAGGTGATGAGGCAGGACAGGCATGGGATTATTATGAAACCATCGGTGGAGGTATGGGCGCGAGTTCTGTTGCTGATGGTGTTGATGCGGTGCAGACGCATATGACCAATACATTGAATACGCCCATTGAATCACTGGAGATGACTTTCCCCCTGCGTATTCATCGCTACCAGGTTCGTCGAGGTTCGGGCGGCAAAGGCGCACATGAAGGTGGTTCAGGCATTGTGCGCGAGTTTGAATTTCTGCAACCGGCAAACGCAACCCTGCTCACCGAGAGAAGGTCACATGCTCCATGGGGACTGCAGGGTGCTGACAGCGGTATGAGCGGGCAGAACCTTTTGAACCAGAAAACCATTAAAGCCAAGCAGAACTTTTCGCTTCAGCCCGGTGACATACTCACCATAAAAACGGCTGGCGGAGGTGGTTGGGGAGAAAACAGGTACTAGGGACGAGGAAGTGCTGTGGTTACAGATATCGCGCAATGAATACCTCTAGGATATGATAGGTACGCATTGATGCTAAATCATGTTGATGAATATATTTCGAAACAGATGGTAAAAAGCACAAGAGTCATAGCCTTAATTGCAGGCCTGCTGTTATTCGCAGGACAGCAAGCCGCGCTCGTGCATGCGGCAGATCACCCGTTTCATGATACCAGCGAAATCTGTACATCTTTCATCAGCCTGGAGCAACATGATACTGCTGTAACAGTGATAGCACTGGCGGCTGACTTTCCACGCTATTCAGATGCATTCGAGACCGGTCACCAGCTGCTGGTATATATATCACACTTCAACTCAAATCACGCACGAGCGCCACCACTGACTACATAACTTTGCTGAGACACGCTGTTTCCTGAGTGTCGCGAAGGCCGACACTGCCAGGAAATCACAATCTATGTTTAAACAAAGGTATGTTGAAGAATGAATACATTGAAATTTCGCACAGCTTTCGTATATGCATGTGCTTTTTCTTTATTACTCACAGTTACGCACAGTTCTGCAGAAACAGATGATGTGAGCAAGACCCTGGAAGATTATGATAAACGACTGCAGTTGCTCGAAGATCGTGATACCCAGGTGGTCAATGCGGGTGGCGCTGACACAACATTTAATCCGGCTTTTAGCATCATTCTGGATGGTGTTTTTGCCAGCTATAACAATGATCCGGAAGATTACAACTTGCCTGGCTATGCCCTGGGCGGTGAAGCCGGGCTTCCCCCTGAAGGCTTTTCACTCGGTCACTCCGAAATTATATTTAGCAGTAATATCGATGATAAGTTTTTTGGTCAGTTTACGCTTGCTGTTGCCGAGCACGACAATGAAATCGAGGTCGAGCTGGAAGAGGCTTTTTTCGAGACGCTTGCACTGGGCGGTGGCTTTAATCTGCGCGGTGGACGTTTTTATTCAGCGATCGGCTATCTGAATCAGCAGCACAGGCATGTATGGGATTTCTATGATGCGCCACTGGTTTATCGCGGGCTGTTTGGTGACCAGTATTTCGACGATGGGTTTCGCCTTTCATTTATTGCACCCACCGATATTTTTCTGGAATTCGGTGCAGAAGCTTTTGCCGGGCATAAATACCCTGCAGGCGGCGAACACAGTGGCGTTGGCAGCTGGACAGCTTTTACCAACATCGGCGGCGATATTGGTATAAGTCACAGCTGGCAGGCAGGCTTGAGCTACTGGTCGGCTGATGATGTTGAACGTGAGTATGGCGGACATGCTCATGCTGCAACGTCGGTAGAAGTTCCGTTGTTTAGCGGTGATAGCAGAATTATGGGTGCCAATGCTGTTTATAAATGGGCGCCTGATGGCAACTATCGCGAACAGAATGTAAAAATTCAGTTTGAGTATTTTAATCGCGATGAAACTGGAGATATCACCCTGCTTAATAGCAGTCCAGTGGAAACCAGTACGCTGGATAGCAGGCAAAGCGGCTGGTATCTACAGGGCACCTGGAAGTTTATTCGCAGCTGGCAGGCAGGTATTCGTTACGACTTGCTCGACAGTGATAACACAGGCAGCGATTTCGGAGTACTGGATGAAGCCGGCCTGGTTGCCAATGGCCATACGCCTGAACGTGTGAGTGTGATGGCAGAGTGGATACCCAGTGAGTTCAGCCGTATCCGATTGCAATACAATCGTGATGACTCGTATCAGGTATCTGATAACCAGGTGTATCTGCAGTATACCTTCAGTATGGGTTCGCATGGTGCGCATGCTTTCTAGGGTGACATTATGACTTTGAGATCTTCACTATTATGTATAAGTTTATTGTTACCTGGCCTGGGACAGGTGCAGGCAGCAATAAATGTATTTACCTGTGAGCCTGAATGGGCGGCGCTGGCGAAGGAGCTGGGCGGTGATCAGCTTGAAATCTACAGTGCCACAACAGCGCAACAGGATCCGCATCACATCCAGGCTCGACCCAGCCTGATTGCCAAA
>DAOWLL010000305.1 GCA_030641945.1 Gammaproteobacteria bacterium
ATTATGGCGTCAATTTGTAGGTTTTTTATGCAACATTTCACTAAAGGGTGGCTGAAAAGCGCATGCTTTTCGGGAATATTATTTTTTGGACTGATTATTTTCGGTTGCAGCAGTTCTGATGATCCTGCTGTGCAGCTACCCGCAACACCACCCGTTGTTCAGGTCGGTATTTATGACTCAACTGTAGTTGAAGGTGCAGATCATCTTGAGTTTGTTATCAGTCTTGCCGCTGCAAGCACTGTCGCTGTCAGTATGGATTATGCTACAGCCGACGGTACAGCAGTAGCCGGTACAGATTATTCAGCCACTAATGGCATTGTGCAATTTGCGCCGGGCGAAATACGAAAATTTATCAGTGTTGCTGTACTAAACAATCCAGCAGCTGCAACCGGCACCAGCAAGAGCATGCAGCTTGTGCTGAGCAACCCGCAGAATGCGGGGTTAAGCGTTGATACGGCTACAGGCACGATCGTTGACAGAGATGCGATGTCGACAGATACGACTTACGATAGCAGTTGGAGCCCGACAGGTGCATTCACCAATGCAGCCAAATGCGGCGAGGCCTGCCATAAGACAGACGGTCCGGCCATGTCCTTTAATGGTAAAGACATCAGTCCCGGTACCCAGTGGCAGCACAGTGTGATGGCGCAGGCATTCAATGATCCATACTGGCAGGCTGCGGTTGAAGATGAAGTAGAAAGTTTCCCGCATCTGTCTGGCTTTATCGAAGATACCTGTATAACTTGCCACGCGCCTATGGGGAGTACCCATGCGCACCAGACAGACACAAGCCTCCTCGATGCTGATGGCCATTACCGCTTCGACACGGCCAGGGCAGAAAATCATTCGCGCGAAGGCGTGAGCTGTACGCTTTGTCACCAGATTGGTGCCGGCAACCTGGGTACACCTGAATCATTTTCTGGCGGATTTTCAATACTGACAGATTCCACAGACCCGGACTACAAACGCATCTACGGCCAGTATGGAAGCCCGGTCGGCAACAATATGAACATGCAGACAGAGCACAGGCCGACTGAAGGCGCCTATGTGTCGGATTCTGAACTTTGTGCTACCTGCCATACCCTGTACACGCCTGCAATTGATCCGGATACCGGTGCGCCATCGGGTATCAGCTTCCTCGAGCAGGGCCCCTACCTGGAATGGCAAAACAGTGATTATGCGACAGGGAATGCACAGGAAGCGCAATGCCAGGACTGCCATATGCCGGAACCCACCGCAGGATATTCGATAGCAATCAGCCTGTTACCAGGGTCAGCGCCAGGCCGCACACCCTACGGGCAGCACAGCCTTGTCGGTGGAAATACTCATCTACTGGAGATACTGCGTGATTACCGTGCCGAGCTCGGAATTAGCAGCTCGACATCGACCACCGGTTTTGATGACCAGATTGCGCTGACGAAAAACTTCCTTGGAGGTGCAGCTGCAGTCGCGATTTCTGCACCTCAGCAAGCTGGCAATAATCTGGAATTCAATGTTGAAGTCACCAACAATGCCGGGCACAAGGTACCGTCGGCCTATCCAAGTCGACGCACGTGGCTGTATGTAACCGTAAAAGACAATGGTGGCAATATGATATTTGAATCAGGCAAGCCCGATTCAAGAGGTTATATATCAACCGATCAGGCGCGGCTAAAAGCCGACTGCATGTCTAAAGATAAGCTCGACGGCTTTGATTCCAGTCTGTGCTATGAGCCACACCGTGATGTCATTACTGATCCATCACAGGTGGCCATCTATGAAACGGTACTGGGTGATGTCAATGGCAATATCACCCACACGCTGCTGCAGGGTGCACAATATCTAAAGGACAATCGTATCCCACCAGCAGGTTTTACTAACAGTAAGGCTGCAACAATTGAGACGCAGACGATTCCATCAGGCGTCGCTGGCGATAATGATTTCAACTGTGGTGCTGGTACTGTCAACGAAGGATGCGGCGCAGATAGCGTTCATTACCAGGTCGATATCGCAGGCAAGGCAGGTCCTTATTCGGTGGAAGCCAGGCTGCTTTACCAGGCCACACAACCCGGCTTTGTCGATGGCATGCATACCGATGCCGACCGGGTCAATCGCTTCAAGGTCATGTACGATGCAGTGCCGCCAAGAGTGGAAGAACTGTCAACTGCAACGAGGCCTTAGTTGTTTGAATAACAATCATTCCTGTTAATCAATCCCAATGGCCCGCACAATATGTGCGGGCCATTGCATTTTAGACGCAATTATCACCTTAATCCTGTCAACCAATTCGCTGCTCGCGCGTTAATTAAATATAAACCGTAATCCGTATCTAGCCGATTAACGGTTGTTAATTGTTCAAAAATATTAAATGTTCAAAAACCTATGATCCTTTCAGATTTATCAGGTATAACGATATGAATATTTTGAACAAGGTAATAAATGGATTAGTTGGCTTATCTGTAATTGCAGGTGTTGGCAGTGCAATCGCTTTAGCTATAGCGTTTGGAGGCAGGGCGGCTTACGCCGACACTGACAGTATTGTGCCGGATTGCAATGAGCAAACACACTTCGAGTTCATGTGCGAAGAAAACACACGATCAATTTAAATTTATCATGACTAACGATATGAATATTTTGAACAAGGTTCTGGTAAATGGATTGGTTGGTTTTACCATAGTTGCAGGTGCTGGCAGTGTAATTGCAAAAGGAAGGAAAGCGGTATCTGTAAATACTGATGGTGTTGTGCTGGATTACAATGAACAAACACATCTTGCATTCATGCGTGAAGAGGAAAAGCTGGCGCGTGATGTCTATATGGAGCTTGGCGCCATGTATCCGGAGCATGCCATCTTCGGCAAAATAGATGATTCGGAACAGAAGCACACGGATGCGGTCAAGGCCATGATCGAAAAATATGGCCTGGAAGACCCCAACACCAATGACAACATCGGTGTCTACACGGGGGAAGAATATGGCTGGTACTTTACCGAGAAGTTTGATCTGCTTGTAGAGCGTGCATCTACTAGTGAGCTGGAAGCACTGTATGTGGGTGCCTTCATCGAAGAGCTCGATATGATGGACATCAAACAGTGTCCGCAAGTGATTGTCGAAATGGAGAATGGCATCAACGACATAAGCGAATGCGGCAAGATCTATACAGACAACAGCGACGTAGATAATTTATATACATCACTGCTCGATGGTTCAGACAGCCATCTCGAAGGCTATGTCAAAAATATCGAAAAATACATCGGTGAAGGAAACTACCAGGCCCAGGTGTTGCCACAGGAAGAGGTGGACGAAATACTGGGTCGTTAATTAAAAACTTGCTAGCGTGAAAACAGGCGCCCTGCATTGCAGGGCGCCTTTCTTTTGCCAAAGCTTTCGCTCAATAAAACAAATTATCCACAGATGAACACAGATGAACACAGATATTTAGAAACTTAAAAACGCTTTCATCCGTGTTCATCTGCGTTTATCTGTGGACATATGTCCTGTTCCTTCCTGGTATCCAGAGGCTCAATAGCCTTATAACATGACTCCGACAGACGTAGGGTGCAATAGCGAAGCGTATTGCACCACGCGATTAATGC
>DAOWLL010000061.1 GCA_030641945.1 Gammaproteobacteria bacterium
CAAAGGGCGCTGAGTATATTAAAGGTTTTTCATTCTAGATTTGACGTCAATCATTTGATTTAGCGTTGCGTTCTCTGCGTTTAATCATATGTATCTGGCTGCGTCACATCCAGGCTTATTGTCTATTAAACCAGTCGGCGGCGTCACGTACCGACTGCTGGTCAAACTTGAAGCGCAGTCTCAGGTACGGACCTTCTGCAGTGTAACCAGCCATATTGAAATCATCATCTTCATACCCGGCCCAGTTATAACCGGCACTCAACCAGATATTGGTGGCCGGGCTGAAGCCGACTGATAAACCGTAGGAATAGTCATACTGGTCGCTGTTCCAGCTATGCAGCGTGCTTGCGCGGGCGCCGAAGTCCCAGCGTTTGTTAATGTCCTGGCGCCACTCGATTCCGCTTGAATCGGTGTAACCGGAATACACTGCGCTATCGATCGTGTCGCGCGTATACTTGGCGCCGTAGAAAGTACTAACCTGCGTGGTCTTACGGCGATAGTTCACCAGCAGATTGTTCACCAGCTTCCAGTTATCGAAGTTACTGACGCCGCCGGTTTCGGTATCGATAGCGAAGTCCGTGCGGTTGAGGAAAGTCCAACGGCGGGCAAAGGGTCGATGCACCAGACCGAGCCGCAGATCAGCCTGTGTACCTTCGGTGCCGGTCGTGGTCTGGGTATCAAACCACTGCAGCCTTGCAGACAGACCCAGCCCCTTGCGCGGCTCACCCACAGCACCGGAATAGATGCCCCATCTGTTTTCCGAATCAGCATCACGGCGTTCAATACGCGATGTCCACGACCAGCTTTCATGTTGATAGGTGGCGCCGAGCGAGACGGCGATAAAATCTTCCGTGTTACCTTGTGCCGGCGGCAGTGTTGAACCGAACGGAACACCGCCTGGCTGCTTGATGGTCGTGCTGCTGTCGAAGCCGGCATCCACACTCCATTGATTAGTAACTTGCCAGGTCTGTTTCAGGCCGGCATTGGCAAACAGGCGCGGACCGTATTCACTGCTGCGCTGTTCCATTGAGGTATTCAGCGTGGCACCGGTCCATGGCCGTGCGTTCATACCAATACGTGTACCGCGGGTGTCTTCGAAATCGCCAAAGGTGAATTCCTGTTCGATAAACAAGGTGGTGGAAGCATTGAGCAGGTAATCGGCTCCCAGAATGGTACGTGTCGGGTAGTTGGAATTAGCGTTGTTCGACAATGACTGGTCGTGATCGATGCGCAGATTCAGGCGATTCTCAAAGAAGGTTTTGTGTGCGCCCAGGGTAAGCTGTTCCGACCTGGCATCCGCACCGCTGTTGTATCGGTCCCTGGCCAGGAGCATGCCGGCAGATGCACCATAGTGGGAGGCGTCATACACAAGACCCGCTTCGACCACATCACGATCGGCGTCCGTCTGAAGATCGGTCTGTCGGAAGATCTGAGTGACAAAGTCGAACTTGTCGGTCAGGTGATAAGTGCCATCGACACCGTAGATACTGGTGCCGGTACCAATCACGCTTTGCTGGCCCAGACCGAAGCCCGCTTCCTGTTCACGGTAATAGAGAGTACCGTCCATGTTGCTGGAGGTGTGCCGCAGTTCAGCCAGGTAAGCATCTTTGCTGTCTGTGTTGTTCGCCTGGCTGGTGGCGTATTCCAGTTTCAGCTGGGTGCTGTTAGTAAAGTCAATGGTAGCGTCAACGCCTTTTAACGTGTCATCACCGCTGTCCTGACCCTGGTTGATATAGGTGGCACCGACTTCAAGCTTGTTATCCAGCAACTTAACAGCACCGCGGCCACCATAGGTCAGCTCTTCTGCACCATCCGCCCGTGTTTCATAATCGACAACGATATAGACCAGGTTAAGGTTGGCATCTTTACTCGGCACCGCTTGTTTGAAGAACAGGGTGCCGGCATGGTAGTCAATGCTGTAATCGATATGGCGCGTCATCGGTTGCGTCGACAGCACAATCTGCGGACGAAAGCGGTCACGGATTTCGATTCTGATCTTTTCTGAATTTAATAACAGGTCCGGGTAGCGCAAGCGGTACAGGCCCGAGGTGCCGTCGCCGCGTATTTCATCTTTAACAAAATTCTGATCGGTTTCACTGGCAAACACATTCAGGCTGAAATTCCTGCTGCGCATTTCGGATTTGAAGCCAGTCAGTGAACGGTCATAACGTGCCAGTTCAGTGACGTTTAAACCTGTGTTGAAATCCCCGAACAGTGCATAGAACTGCTTGCGTTCAAGTCGTACATAGAGTTTCTCGCGGCTGGCGGCGTCATACCCCTGCACGGTATTGTCGCCGTATACCGGGAAGAAGGTGTCCGGATCAATTTGCTGGAACAGGGCGTTGCGTTCTTCCTCGTCCTTGTCGGTGTCATAGGCGAGGCTGAGCAGCCATTCGCCCTTGATGCTGCCCTTGGCAAAGAATGATACTTTGCCATCGCTATAGCTATCTTCTTCAAGGCCTGCAGCTGACAGTGATTGCAGGTTGCCGTCAATGGTGTTGTGGGCAACGGTGCCTTCGGCAAGACCTACCAGGATCCAGTCACGTTGTGCTGCATGTATCCATGGGCGGAGTTTTTCTTCACGATGCTGCAGCGGAATCACCAGTGTGGCTTCACCGGTCTTTGTGGTCGGCTTGAGTTCGATAAGCGCAATGCCGTCTTTACCGACGCGGTAGCGCGGGTTGCCACGATCCAGTCCGGCCAGCGGTTGACGTTGCAGCTCATCGATTTTCTGTTGCGCAATATACGGTGCTTCAACGATGAATTCGCCAATCAGGCCTTCGCGTATAGGTCGATTGTCCTTGTCAAACAGGCGCACCGCAATCACCGGAGTTTGCCTGCCGTCGGCAAGCAGGCGCGACTGCTCTTCAACCAGTTCGGCCCTTACCGGCAGGGAAGATATGCGCACATCACGCTGGAAGCGTTCGATCAGATCACCCTTACCATCACGGACTTCCACCACCAGGGCATTGTTGCCTTTATCGATGTCCACACCGGCCCACTGGCTGACAGCTACCGTGCCAGCCGAGTTTTTCACCCGGGTATTGAAGTTAAGAGCACTGACGGCTTTACCGTTTAGTAGCAATGTGACCTGATGGGCCGGATCATGCTGTACCGCGATCTTGATACTCGGGATTGGCGGGTTATAGTTTTCCTGTGGCCATAACAGTTGCGTTCCGGGTTTGGCAGCTTCGACCCAGGCCTTGTCATAACCTGGCATGCTGAGTAATTTGATATCTTCGGTGGAAGTCTTTCTATCCATGGCTGGCTGGTTTTGCCATTCGCCTTCGACCTCAATCTCGATACTGCTCTTCGATATGATGTCACTCAACTGCGAAGCATCAATCATGGTTTCGGTCACGATATGTAATTCGACGCGACGGTTTTTAGCGCGGCCCGCATCGGTTAAATTTGTAGCACGCGGCATAGTTGCGCCCAGACCATTAATCTCGAGTGCGGAGTCGGGCAAGTCGAGAAGCCTGGTCAGGTATTCACCGACACTCTTAGCGCGTGCAACAGAAAGTATAAAGTTATCAGCGAACTGCCATAGCGAGCGCTTGCTGATGTGAACATTATCGGTATGGCCGGTTGCTTCAATGCGCAATACCCTGTGGTTACGCAGCTGATCGGCGATGGCTTCCAGCGTCGCCTTGTCTTCTGCGCTTAGCTCAGCACTGGCAGATTCAAAATGTGTGCTGACATCGCCCCGGCGGTGCTGCTCATGCCGTAAGCGCTTCATCACGGTATCGACCACCGGTGTACGCTGGTTAATCTTGCTCGGGCTATTGAATAACAGGAATGCCTTGCTCGGCAGAACAGTGGTTTGGCCATTCACGTCAACTTCAGCAAGGAAGTTAAGCTGCCTGGCCCAGCTGCCCGGTACATTGCCAAGCGTGTAAATCAAAACGGTGCCGCGGACCTCGGGATCATCGATGACCCTGTTGTCGAGCACACTGCTGCCCGCCAGGTAGCGGGTGGTTTCCGGTATGTTGACCATCAGGCGCATGTTCTCCAGCGGGATATCACCGCCATTCATGCCCAGATGATAGGTTGCAACATGGTCATCCACACTGCTGTTGAGTGACAGTTCAACGTCTGCCGTTGGCGGCGGCAATGCTTTCACATGGAAGTCAGTGCGCCACAGGGTACCGGCCTGCAAGTCTATAAAGCGCGAGAAGCTTCGTCCGGCAAAACGGGAATGTTCATCACAGATAACCGGTTCATAGTGTGGCGCCAACGTATCAAGATCCATCTGCACAACATGACTGCCGGGCTTCACACCTTCGATGTGGTACATGCCCTGTTCATCAGTCACCACATAGGTGCCGTTTTCAAGGTAGATGCGTACACCGGCAAGACCCCTGGTATTCTCGTTGTCAGGCGGTTCACATTCGTCCGCGATCACGCGTCCCATCAGGATGTTGCGGTTGCGCACGAAGTCCTGCTTGATGCGTACGCTGGCCGTAGCCTGGTTTGAAATCAATGCACCGCCGTTGGCGTTGGCGATAGCGCTGTTGATGGCATCACCGGTGCGGATACCGATTGCGACTTCAACCACGTAACGCACTTCATTCACTGCACCGTCGGCGATGTCATTCAGATTGAAAGTCAGCGTACGACCATCCGGACTGATGGCAGGATCCGTCATAGGATTACCATCGACCGATGTGGAGCCGCGTTGATAACGCATGCCAACAGGCAGGGTATCGATGACTTGCGTTCCCGTTGCAATGACACCCGAGCTGTTGCTCAGCTTAAGGCGGTATTGCAGGAAGTCACCGACTGCGACCACGCGCTTGTTGACTTCTTTCGCCAGGAAGAAGCCGGTAGAGCCAGGATCCAGCGGAATATCAATCTGCATCGCCGGACCCAGTACGATATTAAACGGCTGGCCGCGTGAGCCTTGCTCATCGATGGCGTACGGTGCGCCCGGCAAGGTCTGTAACACGACCGTCGGTACGACACTGGGTGCGTCGTAGCTGACCGGCGCTGTCACCTCGAGGCGATAGGTCCCCACTGCTACAAATGGGAAACGGTATTCACCCGGTCCGAAGTTATAGACTGTGCCACCACTGTCTGTGCTGCTGCCACCACTGCTAATGGTGGATGGGAACGTACTGATGCCATCTTCACCATACACCATTGCCGGCAGGTTGCTGACATTATCGATCAGTGTGATCTGCGCACCGTTGATGGACTGGCCGGTGGTGCTGTCGAACACCAGGCCGAAGGGATCAACGAGTGCGGTACTGGCTGAGCTGTCAGTACCATCAACAGGATCGGTATAGCCTACGGTAATATTATCGCCTTCCTGTAAACCAAGCTGGCCATTCGCAGGCGTTGCGGCGGAAGGATTGCTCGAGCTTATGTACGACTGAATGTAGCCGCTAAACACCCCGGTATTAACACCGGTCTCTGTCAAACGCAGTACTTCAGTATCACCAGTCGCAATGACGTTGAGCGTGACCATTACCGTTTCAGCCGTGGTGGCATCCTGGTTCTGATCCAGGTCAGTCAAACGTACAAAGACCGGATCGCCCTGGTGATACACCGTGACCGGTTCCAGTGGCACTGGATTGCTGAGATCGATCGGCGCTGCACTCCCCGCCGGTGTCGGCGGCGGCATTGGTACGAACGGTCCTGCCGTTGTACCACTGGTGCTGTAGTCCGTGATCGCAACAGGCGCCGATTGTGCCGTCCCGGAACTGGGCGCGTATTGCAGGAATTCGAGAGTAGAAGCTGTCCTCACAGTGATGGTCACCGTGGTGACGGTATTGGAGGTGCTGGTAGTACCGCCATTGAAAGTTGCCGTGGCCGTGTTATCGATGATCGTGCCCGCAGGAACTGCGTGGCCGAGCACCGGCAACATCAGCAGACTGAACAACAACAGCCAGAAACCGATCTGCCCATAACTGCGCTTGCTGCGCACAATCATGGGCAGACCGGCTTGCCGGTCGCGTTTAACGTTCAAGCTGTCTGCATTCACGTGCAACTTACCAGTCAGCTGTTCCATAGCTGCAGACGCGACGATGCCGCCGGCCAGAAAAAGGCCAGCGGCATGTCGCCATGCAGTACTTAATAGCTGGAACAACAACTAGTTCACCAATGGCGAACGTTATTGAATACCAACAGTGATTTGCACATCGAAGAACCCGCCGGAGCCAGCCATGCTGCCGGTTGGAGCTTGACGCACACAGGTCACAGTCGAGTCATAGCCGCTCGCATCCGCAGTCGGTGGGGTTCCCACGAAACTGGCGTTATCGCAGGCAGTTGCACCTACCACGAACGAATACTCAAACGCCGCTGCCGCCAGGGCACTGCTGGTAGCGCCATCAGTAAATGACGGAGCTGTACAACTCGCTACGGTTGAGACACACAACTGGCTATTCGCCGGTACCGGATCAGTTACCGAGACGGTGTTGGCATCAACGGTTGTACTACCCGTGTTGGTTACCCGTATCTGGTAAACGACATTGGCGCCCGGAATGGAGAAACCAGTACCGAACTCATCGGTGGTCGAGGCGATCGTCTTGACTGCCGCGAGTGCCGCACTTTGCACAGTATAGGTAGCCGCATCAGAATGCTGACCATCGCGGTTGCCATCACTGGTCGTTCCCGCGCCGTCGGCGTAGACAATGTCGACACCTGCGGTGGGTGCACCAGCCGCAGCAATGGCAGCACCACCTGCTGCTCGGGTTTGCGCCAGCAGGCGTACGTCATCCTGGTTACCGTCTACTGCACCGGCCGGGGTATCTGCCACAACGAACACAGTTGCGGCATCGACACCACTGGGATCGAGATCGAAGGCATTGGTGCCTGCCGTATACAGGGTATCGAGACCTGGACCTGCACCATCCCAGGTGCCGTTACCATTGGAATCCAGCCAGATTTCAACGGACCCCATAGGGATGTTTGCCGTTGGAATATCTGTGCTCAGATGGTAACCCTGCGTGGTGTTACCGGTATTGGTAACGGTGTAGATCAATACCTGGTTGGCTTGCGCCGGATTGACGATCTCGTCATTGCCGACATTGGTATTGTTAACCGTCAAGTCGACCCGGTTATCTACCGTGATAGGGGGCGCCGATCCTGTCGTCGTTCGTGGATCAGTGCCGACCTGGTAATCGACCGTGGCGGTGTTATTAATGATGGTGCCGGATGTGGTGCCGACCGCGAGCGCGGTTTGCGTGCCTCCGACAAATAATGCCAGTGCCATCATCAGGCGCCTGGCTTTTCCTATGTTTAAATACTGCATGGTACTTCTCCTAACGTTTTTACTAAAAATAATTTGCGGCATTGCCGCGGTTAAAAACCCTTGCGGGCAGTTGGGACCAGCGCGTACCGGTGGTCCCGGTCCTGCGCGTGATGGCGGGCCCGCGCGAATGCGCGCCCAGATTCGTGTTGTGGTTGGGGTTGAAATAATCATCTAAATCGATCCCTTACTTCACCCGTGCGCGATACCAGACATCGGCTTCCTGGCCGGGGTTGAGCTTGAACTGGAAGGTCCAGCGCACGTGGGTATAGTCTTCTGCTGTTGCGGCACGAGGTTTGCCTGTGGCGTCCTTGATCATCAGTTTCTGTGCCGCGTCATAGGTGTTACCGCCATCAACCGAGAAGCTAATGACAGCGTCAGGGCCAAAAGCGCTGCCGTCGACATACACGGTTTGTTTTGGTACCGGGTTGGTAACCACGATGCTGTCAGCCACTTCGGTGCCGCTGTTTCTGGCGGTGATGGTGTAAATCACTTCCGTCCCCGGGACCACGCTGGTTGCCGCGGTGCGTTTTACGGTTTTCTCGCCCTGGGCGTTGGTCTCGCTGACTTCGATTTCAGCGACGGCTGTCACTTCTATCTGGGCCATGAGCTGGCTGCGGAAGATCGCGAGTTTCAGCCAGGCGCGAAGGTTGATAAGTACTTTCATGATATCTC
>DAOWLL010000046.1 GCA_030641945.1 Gammaproteobacteria bacterium
CGACATCAAACCTGAGCGTGTCGTCAAGGACACCAATGCGCACCAGTACCTGCGCTGGGACAGCACGATCGATAGCAGCCAGTCATTTGTGGTTAAATTTTATTTCAATTTCCTCGAGGAGACCGATGATTATTTATCAACAGAGATAGACATACCACCGATTAACACCCCCAATGGACCGGCCACGATCGACACCTTCCAGGTACCGATTAACGCAAGCTCCAGGAATCTGCGTCACAATCTTGAATTCACCCATTACATTAAGCCTGCAGCGAATCTGGGTCTGGTGTGGGGTGTCAGCAGCCAGTACGACAAGATCGATTCGGATTACTTCCTGTACACCAGAGGAATAGCTGACAGGAAAACTTTACGCCTGTTCGGCAATGCCGTATGGGATATTAACCGGCACAACACCATCGATATCGGTGTTCTGCTGGAAAAACACGAGGACATGGATACTGATGTATCACCACGCATCGCCTACCTGTATCACTTTAACAATCAGCACACTATACGTTTTGGCGTGTCACAGGCGGTGAGGACACCTTTTATTTTTGAACAGGACGGCGATATTACTCATACACAAGATGTAACAATTAACGGTCAACCCGCAACAGATTCCGGTTTTCCTTTTGACACGGCGATTGACAAAGTACTTGTACCTGCCAATAACCTTGAATCAGAGACAATAACCACCTACGAATTCGGCTATTACGGCAAGTTTCTCAGTAACAGAATGTTAATCAGTACGCGGCTCTTTCAGGACAGGCTGGAAGACCTAATTGATGCTCCCTATGTTCTGGACCCAACCGGTGAAGACAATGTACCAGACCCTGATGATGGACTTTTTTATGCGTTTGTATTCGACAACCTGTACAAAACCAGGGTGCGCGGACTTGAGGCTGAAATTGACTATAGCACTGCCAGGTCATTCCGGCTTGTTGCCAGCGGCGCACTATTAAACATTACAAGCGAAGATGATCCTCGTGTTGGAAAATCCAGAGAATATGAAGAATCCGCACCAGATCACAGCTTCTCGCTATTAGCCATGAATGACTTCAATGAAAAATATTCGGCAAGCCTGGGATTCTATTATGTTGGCGACATGGCATGGATGGATGCCAACCACAACAATACCTGCGAAGGCGGCGGCATGCCTGTCAGTGGTTGCGGCTTCAGAAACACGCAGGGCTACAGGAAACTTGACCTGCGCCTTGTACGCAACTTCAAATTCGGTAACGAACATGCGAGCGTGGCATTAAACCTGCAGAATCTGCTAGAGGATTATAGCGACTATGACAAATTCCCCAGCAGTCTCTCTCCTGCTGTCGAACAAAATCTGCTTGCATTTATCGAATTCAAACTAAGGATACAGTAACCGTGATTATCACATCACATGATCTGTACAAGTATGGTCTCGATAATTATGAGTAGGATGAGACAACAATATACGAATAAGACACCAGCTTATCCGGTGTATGCATTACTACTGTGTTTAATATTCAGCATATCATCGGGCGTTCTTGCCGACAGCAAACAAAATATTGTCATCATATCTTCTTCGAATAGCACTTATCAGAAACAGACAGCTAGCAAACTCCATGAAAAGCTTGAAGCTAATGGCGCCATGGCAATGATAATTTCAGCTGATGACATCATTTCGTCATCACAAAACGTCAAGACATTATATGTAGCCATAGGCGAACACGCCATCAAAAGCCTGCATGAATTTGACAGCCATGCATTCGTGCTAAGAATTAACAGCAGAAAGATTCCCGGTTCTAAATACACTTCAGCACAGTCTGACCTGATAACAGCACAGCCTGAATGCAGGCATATTCAGTTAATCAAATCATTAAATCCTGACTGGTCTACTGTTGCCGTGCTATCCAGTGTTGACTCACTTGATATTGCGGCGGCGCTTACGAAATGCACGATAAGGCAAAACCTTAACCTGAAGGTATATGCAATAACGGACAAAAGCGACCTGCTGGAAACCCTGGAGACCGCCGTAGAAGACAACGATGTCCTGTTAGCTATCACCGACCCATTCATTTACAATAGCCACACAGTCAAGAATATATTATTGACCGCCTATCGTCACAGAAAGCCGGTAATTGGATATTCTGACAGCTTCGTACAGGCCGGAGCAGTTGCCGCCATTTATACATCCCCCGAATCTATCGGCAACAAAGCAAGCAGGATAATATCAGGCTTTTTCGACAACAACTGGCAGTTTGATAAGAACATGTACTCTACTGACGACTTTTCTATCAGCACGAATACACATGTTGCCACATCACTGGAAATCATCTTACCAAGCAAAGAGTCCATCCGTAAAAGCATGGAAAAAAGACCATGAAACATTGGGGGATCAGGCAACAGGTTTTAATACTTACTTTGTTACCAGCGCTGTTTATAGCACTGATACTTACAGCCTATTTCACATACTTGCAAATAAACTACATCACCAACTCGCTTAATCGTCATGGACAGACGATCACTAGCCAGGTGTCGCCTGCTGCCGAGTATGCAGTCTTCTCCGGGAACATAAACTCTTTAGGAAGAATCCTGAAAAATGCACTGTTGACTGACAAGGACGTCATTAGAATTACCATATCCAGTGAAAAAGAGATTGTTTTATTATCATTGGCAGAAAACCCTTTCCCCAAAGTCTATCCAGAAATCTTTTATACCCTGCTGGCAGATCAACAGACTTTGCACTTCCGGCACCCTATCGTCACAGAACAGCTTGAAGTCGATGATTTTGACGAAAATCTATTACTCAACTCCAGCACCAGCACACCTTCAAAAACGATCGGATACGTTGATCTTTATCTTACAACGCAGTACAGTGCTGAACAGAAGATCATAAGCCTTATACAGGGTGGCCTGATCACAATCGCTATCCTGCTATTCAGCGGCCTGCTCGCAGCACGTATCAGTCGCCAGATTTCACAACCCGTTCAGCTACTAACCCAGGCAGTAAAGAAAATCTCAGCAGGGGATTATGACTCTCATATAAAGCAGGACGCGCCAGGAGAACTCGCGATACTCGAGTCCTGCGTTAATAGCATGGCTGATGAACTGCGCCAGGCACAAACAGGCATGGAGTCAAGGATTAACGAATTCACCCAGGAACTTCAACAGACCCTTGAAGAACTGGAAATCAGAAACGCTGAACTTGATATAACCCGCTTTAATGCCATGCAGGCCAGCAAGGCGAAATCCGAGTTTCTGGCGAATATGAGCCATGAAATACGTACACCCCTTAGCGGTATTATGGGTTTCACCGAATTATTAATAAACACCAATCTTGACTCTCACCAGAAAGACTACGCCAGAACTATCCATAAATCGGCAGCAAACCTGCTGACGATCATTGACGATATACTTGACCTTTCAAAAATCGAATCAGGCAAGCTCGATATAAGCTTAACCAGGTGCAGCATTATTGACATCATAGAAGACGTTATTGACCTGCTAGCTCCTATTGCATACGAAAAAAATATTGAACTGTTTTACCACCTGGATACCGATGTCCCTCACATTATTGAATCCGACCCTGTTCGTGTTCGCCAGGTTCTACTCAACCTGGTAGGAAATGCAGTTAAGTTCACATTGAACGGCTATGTTTACCTCAATATAGAGCCAGACATGCCTGGCAATACGGGCAATATCAAATTTACCGTTGCTGATACCGGAATCGGCATGAACCAGGACAGCAAGCAGAAACTCTTTACTGCTTTTACCCAGGCAGACACATCTATTACACGAAATTTTGGCGGCACTGGACTCGGCCTCGTTATATCGAGAAAACTCGTGCTATTAATGAAAGGCGAGATCGGGTTTGACAGTACTGTAGGTGAAGGCTCCACATTCTGGTTCACAGTACCAGTAAACGTTATCAGTAAATCATCTGATGAAAGATTTTATGAACTTGCCGGCAAGAATATCGCATTGATTGAAGACCATATCCTGTGCCGCAGGGCACTCAGGTCAATGCTTGAACAATGGGGATGTAATGTAACTGAGTACACCCTTGATCGCTGCTTAAAGGATAAACATTTTTCCGGCAAAAATTCGCCAAACGCAATCATAATCGGCATCAGCCGAAAGCACATGCAACAAATTGGTCATTACAGCGATTGCATGGCTCAGTTAAGAGAAGATATTCCTGTATTGACCATAGCGAGTACACGCTCATATACCGAACTCGGGCAACTCAACTCAGGCGGCTTCTACAACCTGACATTCAGGACCGCACGGCGCTCACACATACAGAAATCTCTTGTGGACTGCATCAACAAAGCACCCACTATCATCGAGGGTATACACCAAGCAGAAGAGTCAACAGAAGCATTATTAAATCCCTCACTCAAGGTACTGGTCGTTGACGATAATGAAATTAATTTAAGACTTGCCGAAATCGTCCTCAAAAAGAACAACTACGATGTCACAACCATCTGCTCAGGTGAAGACAGCATCGAGATGGTAAAGCACAACAATTATGACCTTATTTTCATGGACTTGCATATGCCAGGGCTAGACGGATACGAAGCTGCAAAGCAAATCAGGCTAATTGAGAATGGCAGTCACAGACCGGTCATCATTGCCCTTACGGCCAACGCCATGCCACAGGATATCGAAAATATAGAGTCCTGCGGCATGGACGATGTACTTATAAAACCGATTAGCGAGCAATTGATTTGTGACATCATATCCAAATGGTTCTCTGGTCCTAATGTAAAAGCAGAATATCCTGCTACCGAAAATATTAACGTCGGCAGTGCAGAAATTTTTTCCCTGGATAAGGCCAAGCAACTCGCCAACGGCAATGAAGTATTAGCCATTGAACTTTTCAATATGCTTATAATTGAACTGCCAGAACACAGGAATGGAATTAAACAGGCGCTCACAGATAGTGACACCCAGATGCTCAAAGAAGTCACACATAAACTAAATGGCGCAAGCCGCTGCTGCGGCACCCCTGCCCTTAGAAATGCAGCCAATTCGCTGGAAGCATCAATTGATAACAGCGAAGATAACATGATCGACTCAAAATCTGCCGAGCTTCTGAATGAAATTGACAGATTACTGGAATATGAACTGCCAGTCGAGCTGAGGACCAGTCAGTGATCACTTCTTTCAAGAACCACCATAGCTATTGAGTAATTTTCTTCGTCACTGATGCTTAACCACTGCGCGGCTATCCCAAGCTTGTTGGCATATTCTTCCGCGATAGCACACAACTCGAGTATCGGCCTGCCGTTATCGTCATGACGAACACATATCATAGGCAATGATATACCCCTGGAAAATCCGGTACCCAGAGCTTTAGATGCAGCCTCCTTTGCAGCAAATCTTTTTGCCAGCAGGCTGACTTTTGATGATGCTTTTCGATATTCTTCCATTTCCAGTTCATCAAGAATACGTCTGGCAAACTTTTCACCATAGCGATGGTGAATACGTGCAATTCGTTCATGTTCGACAATATCTATTCCTACGCCAGCTATCATTTTATTTGCCAGTTTTTTTCAAAGAGTCAGTATTGCCTGAATTGTACGGAATTTCAGAATACAATGTGGCATTTCATGGCGTTATCTACGTATCTTTGCTATTTTATTTAAATCCTGACTGATATAAGAACACCGGCGAATAAACCGGGATAAAGGGACACTGTGGATATCCAACGATCTGTTCGTTATGCCTTAAGTCTTGCACTTACCGCTGTCTTCCTGCTGCATGTCGGGGGCGTTCTGCCAATTCCATTTCTTGATACGCTTGAAAAGCTTGCCTACGATGCCCGCCTGAAACTCATGCTGCCGAAATCTCCGGATAAGCAAGTTGTTATCATCGATATTGATGAAAACAGCCTGGGAGAAATCGGGCGCTGGCCATGGAACCGTGATGTCATGGCAAGCATCAACGATAACCTGTTTGATCATTACCGAATAAAAACGATAGGTTACGATATTGTATTTGCCGAATCTGATGAAGACCAGGGCACAAAGCTGTTGCAGCAAATGGCAGATGGACCGTTAAAAGAAGACAGTGCTTTTCAGCGTGAATACACAAAAGCATTGGGTGTCATGCAACGCGACAACAAATTTGCCAAAAGCCTGGAAAATCGCAAAACCATATTAGGCTTTGTGATGCATGCTGATACACACAAAGGCATGTTACCCGAACCTGTTGCCACACTGGACAGCTCACTAAAAGGCCGGATTCCATTCATCACATCCGGAGGCTATACCGCAAATCTGGAGATCTTACAAACAAGCGCATTGAGCGGCGGCTTCTTTGACAATCCACTGCTCGATGATGACGGTGTCTACCGTCGCGTTCCGCTATTACAGGAGTATCAAGGCGCACTGTATGAATCGCTTGCGCTTGCATTAGCACGAACCGCGCTGGACTCATCAAAACTTGAGCTCATAGTCGAATCCAATCCTGAAAACAAAAATGAAATGTTTTTGGCATGGCTGAAGATTGGTGATGTAGTCATTCCAGTTGATGAACACGCCGGCGTGCTCATTCCATACCTGGGCATGCAAAAAAGCTTTACTTACATATCTGCAATCGACGTACTTAACAAAAGCACACCCATTGCAGATTTAAGCGGGAAAATTATACTGTTCGGCGCATCTGCCCCGGGCTTGCTTGATCTACGTACAACACCGCTTGAAGCCGCCTTTCCCGGCGTCGAGATCCACGCCAACATCATACAGGGCATCCTCGACCAGAACGTGATGCACAAGCCTGGTTACTCAACCGCTTCAGAGTTCGTATTATTAATTATTCTTGGCCTTATACTGTCTTTTCTGTTGCCGCTGCTGTCACCGTTGTGGGGGTTGCTAGTCTCAACCACAGTGCTGTTTCTACTGATTGCAGGAAACCTTTCAATCTGGAGCACTTACCAGCTTGTGCTGCCAGTAGCTTCTCCGGTTTTACTCGTCATCATCATGTTTACCTTGCACATGACATACGGTTTCTTTGTAGAAACCCGCGGTAAGCGCCAGCTTGCTCATTTGTTCGGACAATATGTACCGCCCGAGCTGGTAGATGAGATGAGCATGAAAATGGAAAAAATCAATCTTGATGGTGAAATTCGTGAAATGAGTGTGCTGTTTTCTGATGTGCGTAATTTCACCACAATCTCCGAAAGCATGGAACCAAAAGAGCTCACTCAGCTGATTAACGGCTTTCTTACCCCGATCACTGAAGTCATTCACCACCAGCGGGGCACTATAGATAAATACATGGGCGATGCTGTTATGGCCTTCTGGGGCGCCCCTGTTGAAGACCCTCAGCATGCCCTGCATGCACTCACTGCCGCTATGGGCATGGTTCAGCGAATCAATCAACTCAAGCCGGAATTTGAAGCACGTGGCTGGCCGGAGATCAAGATGGGTATCGGTGTCAATAGCGGTGAGATGAATGTTGGTAATAAAGGCTCCGAGTTCCGTGTTGATTACACAGTCCTCGGTGATGCCGTTAACCTGGGTTCACGCCTTGAAGGACTAACCAAGTTCTACGGTGCTGACATCATCGTGGGTGAGCACACCCGTCATGCTGTGCCAGAATTTGAATTCCGCGAGCTTGACCGGGTCAGGGTCAAAGGCAAGGACAAGCCTGTTGCAATCTATGAACCGCTTGGCCTGCTCGACACCATCGATAAATCAGTACGCATGGAGCTGGAGCAATTTCACCTCGGGCTCAAGCATTACCGTGCTCGCCGCTGGGACGATGCTGAACGGGAAATATCGACTCTCAGCCAGGCAAATCCACAAAGAAAGATCTATCAGATTTACCTGGATCGCATCATTCACTTCCGCAAGCAACCGCCACCTGATGATTGGGATGGCTCATACACCCATACCTCTAAATAACGCCCTGTATCGATAAGTTAGTTAATATTTAACCGCAGAGGCGCGGAGACACAGAGTTTTTTTGATTGCTGTAGGAGCGGTTTTAACCGCGAATTATTAACGTTCGTGGCTGAAGCCGCTCTTACGAATACCTGCAATAACCTCTGCGTCTCCGCGCCTCTGCGGTAAATCACATGATTGAGATAACAGTTTCGTAGCCTGGATGAAGCGGTAATCCGGGGTTTGCAATACCAGTAGCGTCCACGAATAACGCCAGGAACGCAAAAAGACTTTTCTAATATGTAGCGACTCAGGCTTGATCTGACACACTGTGATACTGATTCAGAGCTGAACTGACGGGTTAAGAGGGTGAATGACTGAAAACACCCTCAGCGGACGTTCATGCCAATAACTGCAATCTTCGCTCATAGACTAACGTCTACTTTACTATCTGCCAATGACATAAGTAGTCTATTAAAGAGTTCTAGAGGGGGGGCCGGTAGAATGGTTATCGAATCAGAGCATTTAGTAGAGCATAATTCCTACTCAACAGAGGAAATCGCAGGAACAATCTTACTGATAGCCATCAAACTAAATTATATTAAGAGAGAAAACTTGACCGCTAAAGGCGAAATGTTTCTATCAGAGGCAGAAAAGTACGAACCAGGTGATGATTGACATTGGTAAGTGGTGCAATACGCTTCGCTATTGCACCCTACGTCTCTAGCCCGCATTTCTCACCAGGCTGCTGAAAAATCCGGATAACATCATGATGATAAAACCCGAAGCTCGATTTCAATTAAATACAGCCTGTTTGGCGGGACGCTATTTCGTTCCATGCACATCTGTAG
>DAOWLL010000414.1 GCA_030641945.1 Gammaproteobacteria bacterium
ACTCCCGTCAAGCTCGCCGAAGACAGCTTCACTGGTAGGGTCGATTTACCAGGGATGGTAAATCGAGTCTTGTCGAGCATGGATGCGAGTCAAGACGACCCGTTGGCAGTGAAGATGGCTGAGGGTATGCGAAGCACGAGCGCCCGGGGCGTATTTCTTTGGTTACTTTCTTTATACGAGTAAAGAAAGTAACTCGCTCCAGCAGGAGCGAAACTAATACTTAATTACACGTGATAATAAAAAGATGCGACTAAATGAATGTCATCAGTAAAAAACCAGGTGTTAAAGAAGAGCAAAAAGACAAGACCTGATGAACGTTAAATTGACAATATAGTTTTCCGGTAATACTGCAACTCGGCGATTGAGTCCTTGATATCATTCATCGCCAGGTGGCTCGACTCCTTACTGAAACCTTCACACACATCCGGCGCCCACCTGCGCGCCAGCTCTTTCAAACTGCTTACATCGAGATTGCGGTAGTGAAAAAACTCTTCCAGCTCAGGCATCCAGCGCGCAAGAAACCGCCGGTCCTGGCAGATGCTGTTGCCGCACATCGGCGACCTGCCCTGCGGCACATGTTTATCCAGAAACGCGAGTGTCACTGCTTCGGCCGTTGCTTCACTGATTGAACTGTTTTTGACCCGATCAGTCAGGCCTGATTTGCCATGTTGCGTAGTACACCACTCATCCATACCTTTGAGCATTTCATCACTCTGATTTATAGCAAGTGACGGACCTTCCTCCAGCACATTAAGGTTCTTGTCAGTGACAAGTGTCGCGATTTCGATAATCCGATCTTCCATGGGGTCCAGCCCCGTCATTTCCAGGTCGATCCAGATCAGGTTCTCAGGGTTTTTCTGTGGCATATTTCCTCAATCCAGCAGGGGTTTATGATGTGATTTAACTAGCTAGCCTTATTCAGCCATAAAATAGATAATACAGTTAATAGTTCCTATTCACAAAAGGTAGTTATGCACAGCTTCACAATCCTGTTTCTTGCCATGCTGGCTTTATCACTCGTTATACGGTTCTGGCTCTCGCAACGGCAAATTTCTCATATCACGGCCCATCGCGCCAGCGTGCCGGAAGCGTTTGACGGCAAAATCAATCTCGACGAGCACCAGAAAGCAGCCGATTACACCATCACAAAAACCCGCTTCGGCCGCTTGCCGATGTTTTATGATGCAGGGCTGCTGTTGATCTGGACACTGGGTGGTGGACTGGAATGGCTGCAACAGACCACGATCGCTTTTGGATTAAATCCGATGATGACTGGTATCGCCGTGATGCTGGCCTTTATGCTGGTATCGTCATTGCTGGAACTGCCCTTTTCAATTTACAGCACCTTCGTGATCGAAGAGCGTTTCGGCTTTAACCGCACCACGGTTAAAACATTCATTATCGACATCATAAAAGGCGGCGCCCTTGCCTTGATACTTGGCGTTCCACTGTTGTGGATCATCCTCTGGCTGATGGAAACATCCGGCGAACTGTGGTGGCTATACGCATGGCTGGTGTGGACAGCATTCAGCCTGTTCATCATGTGGGTATACCCGACACTAATTGCACCGATCTTCAACAAATTTGAACCGCTGGAACAGGGCGACACCCTTGACCGCATCAATCAATTACTGCAGCGCTGCGGCTTCAGCAGTAAAGGCATCTTCGTCATTGATGGTTCAAAACGCTCATCACACGGCAACGCTTATTTCTCCGGTTTTGGCCGCAATAAACGTATTGTGTTTTTCGACACCCTGCTGAAGATGCTAAGCGATGACGAACTTGAAGCTGTGCTTGCACATGAACTTGGTCACTTCAAGAGAAAACACATTGTTAAGGGCATGCTGATATCCATCGCTACAACATTCGTTGCACTGGCGCTGCTTGCATGGCTGATGAAAAACGAATGGTTCTATACTGCCCTTGGTATCAGCACACCTGCCACCTACATGGCCCTGCTCCTTTTTGCGTTAGTACTACCCGTATTCACCTTTGTACTGCACCCGTTATTAAGCCTGTTCTCCAGAAAGAACGAGTTTGAAGCAGATGAGTACGCTGCACAGCAGACAAAAGCAGACTACTTGATACAGGCGCTGGTTGGCCTGTATAAAGAGAATGCAAGCACGTTAACACCGGACCCCCTGTATTCAGCATTCTACGATTCACACCCCCCTGCCCCGGTTCGTATCGCTCACCTGAATGCACAAACATAGCAACGGAGATCAATTATGAAGAAAGCAATCATTCAATCAATATCGCTGACTACTCTCGTTTGCTGCAGCTTCCTGGTTAATGCAGATAAAGGCGCGGATGTGGACAAGCAGTTAGAACACGGCGGCAATATGCATACAGAGCATTGTTATAAATGCCATACAGACAAGGTTTACACTAGAGACAACCGCTTCGTTAAATCTCTCAACGCGCTGGGTAAACAGGTTGTACGCTGCAAGGACAACACTGGCACCCCCTGGTTTGACGAAGACACAGACGCTGTTGTGCATTTCCTCAACGAGAAGTACTATAAGTTTTAAGCCTCTCTAACGAGCCTGACTATGAGTATTTTTGCGCACAAACAATGCGAAGCAAAAACTGCGCTACTAGCCGACAGTGATATAGAAAGCCATTTAAATGAGATATCGACA
>DAOWLL010000028.1 GCA_030641945.1 Gammaproteobacteria bacterium
AGCCCGTATATTGCATGAGAACGCTCACAAATCCACTTAAGCACATGAACGGGATAGAAATTTTTCGACTATTAGAAAAGTACACTATGTACCCAACAACGCTATGCAGTTTTTGGAAAAATTTCAGCGGCCACTTTGCCCGATTGACCTGTAACCATAGCTATGGCTATGCCCATTGTTTGATTTTCATGGGGCCCAATCGAACTTGTGACTCACTGAAATCCCCCCAAAATCCTGCATTCTCATGCAATATGCGGGCTAGGCTGGAGTCTGACAACTAATGGCAGAATACACGACTTCCGCACGCCCCTATGCAAGAGCGGTCTATGCTCTGGCAACCCAGGCATCATCTGTAGATGGCTGGGGCGAGGCACTGGCTTTACTGGCCGCTGTTGCATCTGATGCAGGCATGCAGGAATTGCTCGACAGGCCTCAACTGAGTAAAGAGCAGAAAGGCGAACTCATACTCAAGGTTTTGTCTGACAAGCTGAATCAGCAGCAGCAGAACCTGGTCAGATTAATGGCAGAAAATGGTCGCCTGCGAGCGTTGCCGGAAGTTGCCCATCAGTTTGAAATTTACCGCGCAGAAGCCGAAGGCAAAGTTGAAGCCGAAGTTATCTCTGCATTTGAACTGACCGGCAAACAGGAAAAGGCTATTACCGAAACGCTGAAAAGCAAACTGGGCCGTGATGTATCTATCACCACAACAACCGATGAATCGCTTATTGGTGGCGTCATTATCAAGGCCGGAGACACAATTATCGATGGTTCAATGAAATCCCAGCTTGAGTCGCTGGCGATAACTCTGAGCCGTTAAGAGGAAAGAAAAATGCAGCTGAATCCATCTGAAATCAGTGAACTCATTAAATCCAGAATCGAGAGCTTTGATTCTACCGTCGAAGCCCGTACTGAGGGGACTGTAGTAAGTCTGACGGACGGTATCCTCCGTATCCACGGCCTGGCAGATGCCATGCAGGGTGAAATGATCGAGCTGCCGGGCGATACCTATGCCATGGCGCTTAACCTTGAGCGTGACTCGGTTGGCGCAGTGGTGCTGGGCGCTTACGGCCACCTGTCAGAAGGTAATACCGCCAAGTGCACAGGCCGTATTCTTGAAGTGCCTATTGGCGAGGGCCTGCTTGGCCGTGTGGTCGATGCCCTGGGTAATCCGATTGATGGTAAGGGGCCTGTCGATAGCAAGGAAACAGCACCGATTGAAAAAATTGCACCGGGTGTCATTGAGCGTAAGTCAGTTGACCAGCCGGTGCAGACAGGCCTGAAATCGATTGATGCCATGGTGCCGATTGGACGCGGCCAGCGTGAGTTGATTATCGGCGACCGCCAGACAGGTAAGACTGCAGTTGCGATCGATGCCATTATCAACCAGGCGAAATCCGGTATTAAATGTATCTATGTTGCTGTCGGCCAGAAGGCATCAACCGTTGCCAATATCGTGCGCAAGCTCGAAGAGCACGATGCCATGCAGCACACCATCATCGTCGCTGCAACCGCAGCGGAATCGGCAGCGATGCAGTTTATTGCACCCTATTCCGGTTGCACCATGGGCGAATTTTTCCGTGACCGTGGTCAGGATGCGTTGATTATTTATGACGATTTGACCAAGCAGGCCTGGGCCTATCGCCAGGTATCCTTGCTGCTGCGTCGTCCACCTGGGCGTGAAGCCTATCCGGGCGACGTTTTCTACCTGCATTCACGTTTGCTGGAACGTGCTTCACGCGTCAATGCTGAATACGTTGAAGAGTTCACTAAAGGTGAAGTCAAAGGCAAGACCGGCTCATTAACCGCTTTGCCGATTATCGAAACCCAGGAAGGTGACGTATCCGCTTTCGTACCGACCAACGTTATTTCGATTACCGATGGACAGATCTTCCTTGAATCAGATTTGTTCAACGCCGGTATCCGCCCGGCGATTAACGCGGGTCTTTCAGTATCGCGCGTTGGTGGCGCGGCACAAACCAAGATCGTCAAAAAGCTTGGCGGCGGTGTTCGTCTGGCGCTGGCGCAGTTCCGCGAGCTTGCAGCATTTGCCCAGTTTGCATCGGATCTTGATGACACAACCCGTGCACAGCTGGAACGTGGTGAACGTGTAACCGAGCTGATGAAGCAGGCACAGTACTCGCCAATGTCGGTTGCCGAAATGGCGTTTTCATTGTTTGCCGCCAACGAAGGCTATCTTGATGATGTTGAAGCAAACAAGATCGTTGATTTTGAAGCCGCAATGCAGGCTCATCTGAAGAGCAGCAATGCTGATTTGCTGGACAAGATCAACGAGTCCGGCGACTACGATGGCGACATTGAAGCAGCCATGCGCACAGCGTTGGATAACTTCAAGGCCAACGGCGTTTACTAAGCGCGTTATAACAGGATAACGGGACAGATAGATGGCAGGCGCTAAAGAAATACGCAGCAAGATCAAGAGTATTCAGAATACTCAGAAGATCACCAAGGCCATGGAAATGGTTGCTGCGAGTAAAATGCGTAAAGCACAGGAGCGCATGCGTGCCTCGCGCCCCTATGCCGATAAGATTCGTAACGTTCTGGCGCATCTGGCGCAGGCGCATCCCGAATACAGGCACCCCTATCTGAGTGATCGCGAACAAGTTAATCGCGTTGGCTATATCATCGTTTCTACCGATCGCGGTCTCTGCGGCGGCCTGAACACCAACATGTTCAAGGCGGCTGTAAAAGAAATGATCGAATGGGACAGCCAGGGCGTGGATGTGGATGTATGTGCAATCGGTAAAAAAGCGGTTGGTTTCTTCGGCCGGTTTAAATGCAACCTGGTAGCCCAGGCGGACCATCTGGGCGATAGCCCTTCGATGGAAGACCTGATCGGTACCGTAAAGGTTATGCTGGATGCCTACGACGAAGGCAAAATTGACCGTCTCTTCCTGGTGCACAACGTATTTGTAAACACCATGACACAACAACCACTGATTCATCAAATGGTTCCCGTCAGTGGTGACGTTGACCAGCAGCTGGAGCATCACTGGGACTACATTTATGAGCCTGATGCCAGGCACATCATCGATGGCCTGATGTTCCGCTTCATCGAGTCGCAGGTTTACCAGGGCCTGGTAGAGAATATCGCCAGTGAAATGTCTGCCCGTATGGTTGCGATGAAGAGCGCAACCGACAATGCCGGCGATATCATTAAAGAATTGCAAACCGTTTATAACAAGGCCAGGCAGGCTGCGATTACCCAGGAAATCTCGGAAATTGTCAGTGGTGCTGCAGCCGTTTAAACGGTTTATTGAGCAGAATTTAAATATAGTAATGAGGAAACAATCATGAGTACCGGAAGCGTTGTCGAAATTATCGGTGCGGTTATTGATGTGGAATTTCCACGGGACGCCATTCCAAAAATCTACGATGCACTCAAGCTGGATGAAACCAATCTGACCATGGAAGTTCAACAGCAGCTGGGTGATGGTGTGGTTCGTGCGATTGCGCTGGGACCGTCAGAAGGTCTGCGCCGTGGAATGGAAGTGAAAAACACCGGTGATGCAATCCGCGTACCCGTGGGTCAGAAAACACTGGGCCGCATCATGAATGTGCTGGGTGATCCAATTGATAATCTGGGTGATATTGGTGCTGAAAGTGATGCAGCGATCCATCGTGCACCCCCTGCATTTGAAGAACAAAGCTCTGCTACAGAGATCCTGGAAACCGGCATCAAGGTTATCGACCTGGTAATGCCGATCGTCAAGGGCGGTAAGATTGGTCTGTTCGGTGGTGCGGGTGTGGGTAAGACCGTAACGCTGATGGAGCTGATTCGTAATATTGCGGTTGAGCACTCCGGCTTCTCGGTATTCGCAGGCGTCGGTGAGCGTACTCGTGAGGGTAACGACTTCTACTACGAAATGCAGGAAGGTGGCGTACTCGATAAAGTAGCGCTGGTTTATGGCCAGATGAATGAACCGCCCGGCAACAGGCTGCGTGTTGCGCTGACCGGCTTGACCATGGCTGAGTTCTTCCGTGATGAAGGCCGTGACGTGTTGATGTTCGTTGACAATATTTACCGCTACACGCTTGCAGGTACCGAGGTATCTGCATTGCTTGGCCGTATGCCATCAGCGGTGGGTTACCAGCCAACACTGGCCGAAGAGATGGGTGTATTGCAGGAGCGTATTACCTCAACCAAAACCGGTTCCATTACCTCCTTCCAGGCGGTTTATGTACCTGCGGATGACCTGACCGACCCGTCGCCGGCAACCACCTTCGCCCACCTTGACGCAACACTGGTATTGTCTCGCCAGATCGCCGAGCTGGGTATCTACCCTGCCGTGGACCCGCTGGACTCAACTTCACGTATTCTTGATCCGCACGTTGTGGGTACAGAGCATTATGAAACTGCCCGCGAAGTACAGGGTACCTTGCAGCGTTACAAGGAGCTCAAAGACATCATCGCTATTCTGGGGATGGATGAATTGTCGGATGAAGACAAGCTGGTGGTGGCGCGTGCGCGCAAGATTCAACGCTTCCTGTCACAGCCGTTCTTCGTTGCTGAAGTATTCACCGGCTCGCCGGGTAAATATGTCAGCTTGAAAGACAACCTTGCAGCATTCAAGGCCATCCTGGCTGGTGAGTATGATGATCTGCCCGAGCAGGCTTTCTACATGGTTGGCGGCATTGAAGAGGCTGTCGAGAAAGCGAAGAGCATGCAGTAACCGGCAGAGAGTGATATAACATGTCAATGACCATGCACGTAGATATCGTAAGCGCAGAAACCGAGATTTATTCGGGTACGGTTACAGAGTGCTATGCGCCTGCAGAAATGGGCGAAGTCGGTATACACCCTCGCCATGCCCCACTGATTACCAAGTTGAAGCCAGGCGAAGTGCGCATCATTCTTCAGGATGGTGAAGAGCAGTCATTCTTCGTTAATGGTGGTATTCTCGAAATTCAGCCGCATGTTGTAACCATACTTTCTGATACAGCTATCAGAGCTGCAGATATTGACGAAGCTGCTGCAAATGAGGCCAAAGCCAAAGCTGAAGCTGCAATGGCTGATAAGAAATCAGACCTGGATTATGCTCGTGCCAAGGCAGAGCTTATCGAGGCCATCGCGAAGATCGAGACGATTAAGAAATTACGTAAGAGAAAATAATCAAAGTCCATCTTAGAGATATATATAAGCTAAGATTATCAGGCCGGTTTAATCCGGCCTTTTTTGATTTCAAGGTTATAGTATGAAACTTAGTGTGATTATTCTTGCAGCCGGCCAGGGCACACGCATGAAAAGTGTTTTACCGAAGGTAATGCATAAGCTTGCAGGTAAGCCAATGCTAGAGCATGTTTACAATCGCAGTGTTGAGCTCGGCACAGATGACATACATATCGTTTATGGTCATGGCGGCGAGCATCTTCATGACTACTGCAGCGATTTTAATGTCGAATGGGTGTTGCAGGATGAACAGCTTGGTACAGCACATGCTGTTCAGCAAGCCAGTCCGCATATCGATGATGATCATATCGCACTAATACTGTATGGCGATGTCCCTCTTATAAAATCAAGCACACTCAGAACCCTGATTGATAATGTTACGGCAGACACTGTCTCGTTGTTAACTGTTGATCTGCAGGACCCAGGCGGCTATGGAAGAATCGTGCGTGAAGACAATGAAGTTATTGCTATCGTTGAGCATAAAGAAGCAACGGAGTTGCAAAAGAAAATCACAGAAGTTAACACCGGCATACTCGCCATACAGGCCAGCTTTCTTAATGAATACCTGAATAAAATCGATAATAACAATGTTCAGGGCGAGTACTATTTAACAGACTTAATAGAGTTGGCGGTTAAAGACGGTAAAAAAATATTAACATCACAACCAGAGAATATGTACGAGGTAGAAGGCGTGAACGACAGGAACCAGTTATCCAGGCTAGAACGTATTAAGCAGCAGGATTTGGCGGAGGCGATTATGGCTGAAGGTGCTTCAGTGGCAGATCCTGCAAGAGTCGATATACGCGGTGACCTTGTTATAGGCAATGATTCATTCATTGATATAAATTGTATTTTTGAAGGCAAGGTAAGTGTGGGCAAGAATGTCACGATAGGCGCCGGATGTGTAATAAGTGATAGTACAATAGCTGATGGATGTGTTATCAAGCCCTACTCCGTCATAGAAAAAGCCATCATCGATAACAATGTAGAGGTAGGGCCTTTTGCAAGGCTGCGTCCAGGAACACGCTTGAAACAAAACAGCAAAGTCGGAAACTTTGTTGAAGTTAAAAACACGCAGCTAGGTGAAGGCAGCAAGGCCAGCCACCTCACCTATCTGGGCGATACTGACGTTGGCAGTAAGGTCAATATCGGCGCCGGCACTATCACATGTAACTATGATGGGGCCAACAAACATAAAACAATCATTAAAGATGGCGCATTTATCGGTTCCGATTCGCAGCTTGTTGCACCGGTTACAATTGGTGAGAACTCAACTATCGGCGCTGGCAGTACAATCACCCGTGATACAGAAGATGGAGCACTTACATTAAGCAGAGCTGCGCAGAAAACCATCAAAGGCTGGGAAAAGCCAAAGAAGAAATAACGGTTAATGCTGCCCACACTCATTCCGCGGTTCAGCAAACATCACTGCATGGTTATTTATTGATGTTGCAAGTCAGATGAAGCTGAACAAATGATCGAGTTGCAGAGGTATTCCATGCCCGGGTTCAATGAAATGTGCACCTTGGTAGTGCAAAATAACAAGAATATGGCATAAGTGCTTGATAATTGATTATGATTTTCATTTAAAGTATGCATAAGCTGTAGAGCGATTGGTAATTTAAACTGCAGATTATTAGAATACGCTACCGGTCTGACAGTTACAGGAAGCAAGAAATTGGCAATGGCATTTAAATCTCAAGCGCAATACACGCGCCCTGAAAGAAGGGCAGTAGATCAACGCCAGGTTACGCTTGAGCATATATGCTTGCAGCTGGCAGCAATGGGGCATCGTTGTGAGCTCAACACCGATCGAAGTTACCTTTCTATAGCCGACAGCCTGTTAAAAAACTATTCTGAACAAAAACGGTTACTGTCTGAGTATCGCTGCCCGGCGGATCAACGTATCCAGGACTTCCTCAACAACTATTTAGCGCGTAATGGTGTTGATGTTACTATTAAGTTACCCGGCGAGACATTCACTCTAAATGCGCCAGGTATAGCGCGTGAATTGTCGTTGCCCTTTAATAAAAATAAATATCAATCACCTTTGATTGAGTCCTACCGTGTTCAACAGGGCGTTTTGCATAATCCAAAAAATGACAGGCGCACTACAGCCGGTGTATTCCATATTGTAGAAGGAGGCTTGCCCATACCCGCTGATAAGAGAGCAGTCCCTGTTAATGTCTATGCCAATTTAGTACAGATAGCGCTTGACCCTCCGTCAGAGTTAATGGGCATACCGATCTCAAGCAATTTACCAAAGCCAATAGATCTTTGGGTTTCACTATTAGTAAGACCAATCGTGCGGCCAAAAGTGAACGCCGTAATGCCAGTTAAGAGTCTTGAAACACGTATGTTCGCACCGGGAAGCCTGGTTGCAAATCTGGATTTTGTTGAATCTATTTTTGGCAATGCAGGAGATCCATTTCTGTCAGATAATGATGCTGCGTTGGACATTGATCACTGGACCGGACATAGCGGCTGCATTATTCTGGCACCACATTTAACAAGGCTTGGCAAAAAAGCGTTGGGTCTGCCGCATATTGACGAAGCTACAGAACGTCAGCGCAAGGATGGCATGTGCTGGAAAGATGATGATGAGTTATATAATGATGGCCAGGCGTTCAAGATAGTCTGCCGTGACATGTCAGGGGTGATTGTTACAATCATTGCTGATAATTATTTTGGATACAGCAAAAAAGAAATCAAGTCGCAGATCAGTTATTCAGCTAATCTGTTTGGCGGTGTAGAGGAAGAGCATTCAGGCGGCGCACTCGCCTTCCCTCGCTTCAATCTTGGTGAAACATATTTACCACTGAGACCAGAGGAAATGAGTGATCATACCTTTGAGCGATTATCTGCACAGATAAAAAGTGTTATAAATATAAAGAAACAGGGTTATGCCGTAGATAAAAACTACGCGGACGTTCTGTATATTCCTGAGACGGCGCAGATTGATATGCATCAACAGCGTATCAGCTGGTATCAAAATGGTGAGTTGCAACAAATAAAATTGTTGGCGAAACACTCTTATATATATCCCAGTGGTTTCAAGGTGCACATGGAAAAGCACCCCAAAGCCCCCAGTTGGCGCCTGATCGGAACCTTAGGTGAAGGCACCTTCTGTCATAAACCCAGCACCGTGTCAGGTGGTGGTAAATCCGAGATCTCGAAATCTATTCAGGACTCAATGTTATGTGGGCCTGTATTTGTTGGTGATTATGAAAAGGATTTAGATCAGGTTGAAGCAATTTTTAACCGTGATTACACCAGTCGGTATAGTGACCCATCAGTAAAAGATACAAGAGTACTGTTAAGTAGTGAGCGCAGCCTCGGTTCGGTTATTAAACTACTCACACCTTCACCCGATTTTACTGACGAGCATAATCAATGGCTCGAAACTATACCACAGCACATTCTTGCTCTGGTGTTCATGATCAAGCGCTTCTATAACCCTCAATGGGGGAATAAATGGCGTAAACATTTTTCTGTTGATGAGGTAAACGGCAACCCCGGTCATGAGCTTAAATATGATGGGCGAAAACTGATTACCAGTTATTTACGTGTTGGCACACACAGTGATGGAACCTGGCGTGTGTATAAACTGCGCCAGGATTTTGTGGCCGCAAAAAAAGTACAAACGGAAGACGATATAACGGCTTCCGTCGTGGTGCCAGCTAGTTACGTTGAGGGCTTAAACAAAGACTTCAACAGTAAAAGTATCAAGCTGGTAGAGAATTGTGAAAACCATCTGTTCCAGCGTCCTGATGATGCCATAAACCGCGGTCTGGATACTCAAACAGAGTCTGATCTGGCTGGAAACAATAATTTCATTTCCAACTTTCAACCATTAACCAGCGAGGATGCACGTGAGCTGGTCGATGACACGATTAGTTTTGAAGATTATTCAGAGCCCATGCAGCAACGAATTATTGACGCGGCAACGAAAACAGCGGGTGAATACTTTGTTTCATCATCACATCCTCGTATTGTCGATGGCAAGCCCAGTCTTAATGTGCGTTATTTGCAACTTCGTCCTGATCTGGCAAATCCACGGCACAAGTATCTGGCCATAATGGGTACGCGCCTGGCGCGAGGCTTGACGCTTGAGCAACCGGTATATTTTCCAGTGAATTCAGTGTTGCAGGGTCGTCGCAATAATCCACAGGATAAGAAAGCGGGTATCCGCCCATTGGCGGTCTACAACCCTATCCATTACCAGGAGTTGCCTGAATTATTTATGGATCTTATTTGCAGCCTGACAGGAAAGTCACCTTCGACGACAGGGGCTGGTTCAGAAGGTGCGTTAACAAAAGGACCTTTTAACGCGTTATCAACTACGTCAGATCTTAATAATGCAGTAGTCTCATTTATTTTATGCGGACATGACGGGTTTTCAACGGCCGCAGGCTATATAGGTTCACGTCGACGCGTCGATCATGATATCAGTATGCTGATACCGGAAATCTGGTGCCGCCTGCCAGTGAAGCATCGGGATCCGGGATTCCTTATTCATCATGGATATCTGGAAAAACTTGAAGATTTCGAATATCAGGGTAAAACTGTCCAGGCAAGCAGGCTTGGCTACCGTATAACGAAAAGCTTTGTACATGCTTATTTTGGCAAGGTGTTTGATAGCCCAACCATCGTATTTGATGAAGCCATGTTACGGCCCGAAACGCAGGATATGGATGCCTATGTTGACGGTATAAACAACATAAATGAAGCACAACAACGTGTTGCTCAAGCTTATTTTGAAGATGATTCTATCAATGATGCCTGTCCCCCTTTACAGGCATTGCTCCATATAATGGCGAATGGCAGCTATCAAGGAAAAACGATTGAAGATTCTGCGGTCCGAAACATGTTCACACGAGATTACCTTGTGCAAAGTGACTGGTATCAGGAAAGATTACGCATCAAGCAGGAACGGGATGTTGCGCTTTGGCAGATGAAAAGAGATTATGTAGAGCAAAAAATGGACGATACGACAGAAAGCGAGACGGAGAAATGGGCGCACTTGCACGAATGGATCGAAAAAGCTGAACAAACGATCGAGTGGATGAGCAGCCAGAGTTACCTGGACAGGTTACAGGGTACATTGGGCGCTGATTGGGTACATAAAGAAAAGCGCTAATACTCAGATATCGCTCATAAAATGAAGGGCTTATATAAAGAAAATATCGTTGACGGGGCCGGGTTGCTGTGTATAATTCTGTTAGCCTGAAATATAAGTCAGTATTTATGTGCACAATTACGATGTTTTCTCAGCAATTCGTCCTGCAATTCATAAGTAATACC
>DAOWLL010000191.1 GCA_030641945.1 Gammaproteobacteria bacterium
CCTGCCGCTACACGGCCCCACGCTAATGAACGCAAATGTATTTCATGGGTGTAGGAGCGGCTTCAGCCGCGATCATTGTCATAGTTGATACTATTGATAGAAAAAGCCACTGGATTACTGCCTGCGCAGTAATGACGTTATTCACACGGGAATCATAATTCCCGTTATTTCCGATCATCCTGAGCCTGTCGAAGGGCACTCGCCCCTGTCTTACCCCATTGCTTGTATGCCCAGAAAAAATACGCCGTTATCATTACTATATTGATGACAACACCCACTGCAAAAAATGTAGTGAGACCATCCGGCTCAACTTCAATGACTGGCGCTGGCTGCTCTGAATGTACTGCGAGCGTGCTAGCAGCAGAAAAAGACTCCGTTGTATTCATTCGACCTGTTTCAACCTTTGGTAGGGTGACTGACTGTTCTGTTGACTCTGTATTTTCCGCAAGTTTCATTGCTGTTGATAAACCATTTAATTCCGGGGTACATAATACCGGGGCAACTAATGCCAGGGAATAAATAATCACTTCTATGGACAGGACCTGTCCGTGCGATCAGACTCACACTGAACTTTATGGCTTTTAAGTGTACAGGTAAACAGCCCCTGATGCTTGAACAAAGCACAGGAAACGTGACCCGTATTTAATCATAAGACATTGATACAGGTCATTAATTCAAGACTAAACGATGGGATTCAGCCGATGCATTGAAGCCCGAAAGCCTTTACAATAGCGCCAATGAAAATGACCCTGCTATCGATCCAGATCAAAACTCCCCGACGAAATCCTTTTTAGATAACACACACTATGCTGGCCAACCAATTCACTCTGCCTGTACCGGATAATGACGCCCGGCGAATGACAACCGGCTGGTTGTTCCTCGGTCTTGCCGCTCTGGTGATCGGCGGTCTGTTTACCATCCTGATCGTTCTCTCCCGCACCCCCTTCTTTCAGGAAATCATCCCCTGGGTGGACTTTTTTCGCACCGCCCTGGTCGTTCACGTCGATCTGACTGTTCTGGTCTGGTTCCTGGCCTTTGCCGGTGTTTTCTGGAGCTACAACAGCTCGAAGCGTTGTCTACGCTGCGGATGGCTTGCACTGCTGCTGGCCAGCGCAGGAACCCTGATTATTACGGTGTCCCCGTTTACCGGTGAAAGCTATCCGTTAATGAACAATTATGTGCCGGTATTGCAAAGCACTGCCTTCTTTATCGGCCTGGGCATGTTCGGGATTGGTTTCAGCATGCTGGTGCTGCGTACATTTATCGCTTCATGGACAGCGGGAAGCAATATCACTGGCGTAGACGCTTTGCGCTTTGGCCTGTTTGTCGCCGTCCTGGCCGCTTTTTTCGCAATAGTTGCGCTCATGCTGTCTTACTTCAGCATCGACGCAGCTTTTGAAGACCAGGCGTATTATGACCGGCTGTTCTGGGGCAGCGGTCATATCATCCAGTTCACTCATACCCAGCTAATGCTGGTTGCCTGGCTGTGGCTGGCCTCTGTCAGTGGTGCCTATCTACGCTTATCACCGCGTGTGGCACTGATTCTTTTTGCACTGGGCGTGGCCCCGGTATTGATGGTGCCGATTATTTATTTCAAATTCGACGTCAGCTCCGGTGAACACCTGTTCTGGTTCATGCAGTTGATGAAGTATGGTGGTGCGTTTGCAGCCGTTCCCATTGGCCTGGCAACGACACTGGCCATCATTGAAAAATGGCGCCCTGCTCCCGGATTCGAAATCGAGCGCAACGCCCTGCTATTCTCAGTTCTTTTGTTTGGTGTGGGCGGCATTATCGGCTTCATGATCAAGGGCAGCAACGTGACCGTCCCGGCCCATTATCATGGCTCTATCGTCGGCGTGACCATTGCATTCATGGGCATGACTTACCATCTGCTGCCGCAGCTTGGATTCCGCAAAGTCACGGGGCGAGCCGCACGATGGCAACCGGGGATCTACGGCAGCGGCCAGTTGATGCACATTATCGGCCTGGCCTGGTCCGGCGGCTATGGTGTACAGCGTAAAACTGCCGGCGCTGAACAGAGCCTGGAACAATTTGAACAAGTCGCCGGCATGAGTTTGATGGGTTTTGGAGGCTTAATTTCGATAATCGGCGGCGTTATGTTCCTGGTTGTTGTTTACCTGGCAATTAAACCCGAAAAAAATTAACAGCAACACAATACCGCAGGGTTGGCTCCTCCAGGACTCTCCTTTACTGTTGTTCAGGGCGAATTTATTTACCGCAGAGACGCAGAGTACGGCTTTTCTATGTTTGTGCTCTGCCTGAATTTTAATTCGTAGGCCTGTATAAGCGAAGCGTTGTCCTTCGTCAGGCTCAGGATGATGGTTCGACAAGCTCACCACGAACGGTTTATCTTGATACCGGGAACGGCAAAGCCTTATCCCGGCCTACTGTTGCAGAACCGGCAACAGCAAAACCTGTATTCCTCTGTGGCCCTCTGTGTCTCTGTGGCAAACCCGGTACAACCTGATAGATCAAACCAGTATACTTCAGCTTATGCTCAGACCAGGCTTAATGCCTTCAATGCATCGCGATTGTGAATGGTTATCCTGCTGCCATCCATACTGATGATGCCCTCTCCCCTGAGGTGTTTGATAATACGCGAAAATGTCTCTGGTTTAACAGACAGCCTGGCAGCGATTACGCCTTTTGCGATTTCAAGTTCAAAACATTCCTGGTCGTCCGGTGCATGCTGCAACAAATAATTCGCCACTCGACAGGTACCGGAATGCAGTGTCAGGGTGTTTATTTCGTTAATCAGCTTGCGCAAACGAAAACTCATATCACCCAGCAACAGCAGACAAGTACCAACAGAATCCGAAAGCATGGCCTTAAAATTCGCTGCATCAATACCGAGCACCATCGTCTCTGACAATGCCGCTGAACTTACCGGGTAGTGTGGTTGATCCATAAACATCAATGCTTCGGCAAAGACTTCACCCTGGGGCACGAGTTCGATAATTTTTTCCTGTCCGTCTGGCGATACACGGAACAATTTTATTTTTCCACTTAGCACCATATAGAAATTAGTAACTGCCTCGCCTTGCGCAAACAGCAGCTGACCTTCCTCAAGTTTAACTATCTGGCTATGACGATAGACACGATCCAGTTGATTATCTGTCAAACTGGTGAACAGGTGAGACTGTTTTAATGCGTCTATAATATCCTGGTTTCTTTGCCCCAATGTCTGTACCCTGTATTGGTTGTGTTTTTTAGAGATGGATTAAAGCGCACCCCGGCGCAAGTCATTTTCAAGCTCATCATCAGGAAGCACACGCTCCTGGCTTACACGCCATGTGCCATCATCTTCTTTCTGAATAATGAATTCTATTCCACTTGAATTGACTGTACCGTCAGCACCCTCAACCGTCTCCAGCGATTTAAACATAATCCTGTCGGGGGTTTCAGCAAGTACATTGAGCCCCTTGTAGCTGACTTGCTTGAGCAGTTTGTTTTCAAACTCGTGCCTGCATTGATTAAACCAGTCTTCATAGCCAATGACGTCAAAACCGGGCACGCCAAACACACTGACGTCTTTTGAAATCAGGTTCATGTGCTCATCCAGATCGAGCGCATTGGCCGTTTCAGCCATACGTTGAAGAAATTGCTGTGCATTCATTAAGGCAACTCTGATTAATTGTCCTGTTACTGGTCCTGGCTAACGGCATTCCCCGATAGAGCCGGAGCGGCAGCGTTGATACTGCACCCAGATTGTATCGCTGAGTATGGCGCCATCGAAGATCGCATCATCGATGTTTGCTTCTCGCAGCGAGGCTTTGGTCAAGTCTGCTTCGGTGAAATCAGCTTCTCGCAGGATAGCATTATCCAGTGTCGCTTTAACCATGCTGGCTTTTCTGAAACTCGCTGTCTCTGCATCAGCAGATTCCAGGCTTGCAGAATCAAGATTGGCTTCATCGAAGCTAGCTGCAAACATTTTTACACGTTCCAGTCGCGCGCCTTCAAGGTTAGCCTGGGTAAAATCAGCATTTGCCAGACTGGAGTCATAGAAGTTTACCCTGCGCAAACGCGCCTGGGTGAAGTCAGCAGCATTCAAACTGGAACGGCTGAGACTGGCATCATCAAGTATCGCCTTGTTGAAACTAGCGCCCTGGGCTTTTACACCGATCAGCCTTGCACTGATCATGCGGGCTTTATCAAATTTTGCGCCTTTCAGGTTAGCTAAATTAAAGTCGGCATGAGAGAGCCTGCTACCGCTGAAATTGGCATTTTCCAGGTTGGCGCGTGTCAATACAGCGCTTGTCAGGTCTGTTCCACTAAGGTCAGCTCCCTGTTTGTCACAGCCAACCCAGTTAACACTCGGTGCGGGTTCATCAGCACAATCGGCAACAGCCAGTCCTGGGACTAATCCAAGTAAAAAAATGGCTGTAACGAATAACCCGGTTATATTGCTGTTCATCTGATATTTCATGTTTTTGTCGTGTTATTGGCAACAATTCCTGCTGAATTGTGACGAAAACGCCCTGTCATTCCCTTAGTAGAAACAGGAAGTTATAAGAATGATAACAAACCTGGCATAGTTTACGTTGTTGCCTGCAATATTTCTTGCCATCTACAATTCAGTTTCAGCGGAACAGCAGATTGTGCCAGCTCTTGGTGAACCTGTTCAACCTGTACCTGTAGACACCAGCCTTGATCCCGGCAAGCTTGTACCAGGCTCATTCCTGTTCAATGATACCCGGCTGTCGAAAAACAACAGCCTGTCATGCGCCAGCTGCCATAAGCTTGAATAAGGTACCGGCGCTGAGA
>DAOWLL010000106.1 GCA_030641945.1 Gammaproteobacteria bacterium
GCCTGTACCGAGGTGATGGCGCCCTCGCGGGTGGAAAGGATGCGCTCCTCTATCTCAGCCACTTCGGTACGGAGGGTAGGTTGGTAGCCCACGGTGGCGGGCATCCTTCCCAATAAACTCGAGATTTCACTGCCTGCCTGCACGAACCTGAAGATGTTATCCATGACGAACAGTACTTCCTTTTGCAGGGTGTCACGCAGGTACTCGGCATAGGTCAGCGCAGACAGGCCGACCCGAAAGCGCACCCCGGGAGATTCGTCCATCTGTCCGAAGACCATCAGGGTTTGCGGCATTACACCGGCCTTCTGCATCTCGTGCCAAAGTTCATGGCCCTCGCGGATTCGTTCGCCCACCCCGGCGAATACAGATACCCCCTGATACAGGGTGGCGATAGCGTGCATAAACTCCATGATCAGCACAGTCTTGCCCACTCCGGCACCACCAAACAGGCCGGTCTTGCCCCCTTTTACAAAGGGACAGAGCAGGTCGATCACCTTGATCCCAGTTTCCAGAATATTGCCGATAGCAACGGCCTCGCGCAGCGGTGCCGGTCGACTGTGAATATTGCGAAAGGCCTGAGCAGACAAGGGCGCGCCACCGTCCAGAGGTTCGCCAAAGATATTCAATAACCGGCCAAGGCAGTCAGCTGTCACCGGCACATGCAGCGGTGCTCCGGTATCATAAACCGGAGTATCTCTTCGCAATCCAGCAGTGCGGTGCAGCGTGATGGCGCGCACGTGACGTTTGTCGAGGTGTTGGTGGACTTCGAATAGATACGTTTCATGGTTAATGGAAGCGTACAATGCCTGATGCAGGGGTGGCAGCCGGTCACAGGCAATTATCACCACCGGCCCGTGAACCTCAGTAATGGTACCGACGAGGGCTTGCTCCTCTTTGGCATACACAGCTTCAGACATGGTTGTTATCTTATCTCATGCTATGAGCATAGGTGAAAATGGATGCGTATTAAAAGGGAGATTGTGCAATATGCACAGAGGCACGGTATCGACTTAATAGTAGTGGGTTTCCATGGCAAACATGGGATTCAGGGAATGACTGGCTCAACTGCAAACAGTGTTATGCATACTGCCATTGTCGATGTTCTCTTAGTACGCTTAACAGAATGAAGAGGTAATACACCTTATATATTAGATGTTTTCCAGATACTCGCTGAGTATCTCATATTGGGCATCCACTTCCTTTTTTACCAGATCTTCTGTGTCCGTGAACTTTGGATAGTTTCCTTCATGATCGATGCTGGCACAGGTTCGTGCCATAAGACAGTACGCCGACACTCTTGCGGCCAAGTGGTGTTTTTTGGTTTCATAATAAGTTGGCGCAAGGCAGTGCATGCAGGCCTCGGCGACAAAATGTTCTGCTTGTTTCTTGTAATCGATCAGTGAAAATTCGGACCGGGGAGATGTGTGTACATAGACTGAATGTGTAGTGCGGTAGGCTTTTTCAAGATCCTCTGCGGATATATCATCGATATTGCTGAGTATGGCTTGTGCCTGTTTAATACAGCTATCATGTGCCAGATCCAGCACGTTTGCTATGAATCTGGCGCCAACCGCGCGCTGCTGCGCGAGCGTAAGCGAGCTTAGTGATTCTCTGAAGGCTTCGTTCGTGGTAATTTTGGTCATATCTTTGTACTCCCTAAAGATGAAAAACTAGTTACATATATTTCGATTGTGACTTTACTTTTACTTTCTGGTCTTTAACCGGAAATATACATGAAGCTGAAAGCAGTTTTTTGGTTGAGGATAACCACTGCTTATCCTTATATCTGTAAGAAGCTATTATAAAGGGCAGAGGTGTATATTGATCTAGGTCAATATCATGACTATTAGAAATGTTATTCATCACCTGATAGGTATCGATGTCCGTTTGGTTAACAATCGTATCCTTATCGAGACTTCAACAATCACACATCTATCGTACGTATCACAAAGGTTTTGTGTCTTGCATCAAATGAGACATACAGTTGGCTGATTAATTCTAGTTGGCGGTGGGGGGTATGGATTGGGTTTGTATACTTGCCTACATCACCGAGATAGTGGACCGGTATTAGGATGCTGCACTCACCTGAATATTTTAAGGGATATTGATATGAAAATAGCTATTGCAACAGAAGATACTGATCCTTAAAGGATCAGTACTCAGGGCGCTCGCGCTTGGAAAAAAGGTGACGGAGGGATTATTTTTTGAGCAGCCAGCAATGTGCTGGTAAGTTACGGTTATCACATATACCGCAAAAGGAATTACGATGCCAAGATGAGCAAGGATGTACCTGCCTGGTTATCCGTACACTATAGTACAGCGCGGTAATTACCGGGAAGCATGTTTTATCGAGCCTGATAACGATCAGCATTATCTTGAGTCATGGGAACAAATATCCAGGCGTTATGCCGGATAAATTCAAGATTGCCTTAGGTGGTTACACACGGGTTCGTTACGACTCGTCATTGTCGTTAACTGAGCCTGATCTTGGTGCAGGGCTATCGATTAATTTTGATGCTTATATCTATTACTTCAAGTGGTTTATCCAGTCCTGAGCTGATACATCGATCAGATCAAGCACACTGGCAGGATAGAAACCAGCGGCCAGGATCAGTGCAGCTGATAGTCCAATAATGAAAAGTTCACGGGGCTGCAGGTCAGCAGCCTGCTTGATAGCTATATTGGTGACTGGACCCAGAAAGGCCTTGCGGTATAAAGAAACGAAGTAAGCCGCACCAATTATAACGGTTGCAAGTGCTGCAAGGCCGGCGCCTGTGTGCGTGGTGATCGCAGCATACAAGATTAAAAATTCGGCCGGGAAACCACTGGTGCCCGGGATGCCCATGGCAGCCAGGCCAAACAATAAAAAGAAGGCGGATAATAAAGGCATGGTCCTGGCGGCACCGCCTAAACTGATGATATCGGTGGAACCCATGCGGTGATGCAGCAGACCGGTTATCAGGAACAGGCCACTGGCGACGACAACAAAGTTCAGCAACTGGAAGATCGCACCTTGCAGCCCTTGCTGGGTGAATGTGGCTATGCCAAGCACGACCAGGCCCACATGACTGATGCTGGAGAATGCCAGCATGCGCCTGAGATTGGTTTGCGCCATTGCAGCGACTGCCCCGTAGAGCATACCGATCGCACCTGCCGTGGCCAGCAGCCAGGCGAATTCCTGTGCAGCCTGGGGCGCCAACGGCACCACGTAGCGTATCATGCCGTAGGCGCCCAGCTTCAGGCCCACGAGTGTCGCTGTTACCGATGCCGGGCCCTGCATGGCCATCACGGGCAGCCAGGTGTGAAATGGCACAAGGGGTATCTTGAAGGCAAAACCTAGCATCAGCAGCAGGAATACCTGCTTCTGAATATCCAGAGACAACGGTGTTTTCAGCCACTCGAGGTAATCAAACGTCAGGCCCGACGGGATGCCACCGGCCACCTCTGCATGGTTGAAGGCGAGCAGTACGAAGCCAAATAGAAGTGGAATGCCGCCGGCCAGCATGAACAAGGTGTACTTTACCGCGGCAAATCGGCGGTTGGGTCCGACGCCCCAGAAACTGACCAGAAAGTAAATCGGGATCAGGGTCATTTCCCAGAACAGCATGAACAGGATGCCGTCCAGCGCGCAGAAAATACCCAGGGTGGCACTTTCCAGCAATAACAGCAATGAGTAGTACAGCCGTTGCATGTGTGCGACGGAATGCCATGAGCTGAGGATAACGCCGATAAACAGTACTACCGTTAACGGCAGGAACAGCACAGAGAGTCCATCGACGCCGACCTGGTATTGTGCATTGATCGAAGACATCCAGACAGTCCGCTCAACGAACTGGAAACCAGACAGACTTGCATCGAAACGGAACAGCACGGTCAACGAAAGCAGCAGGTCGACAATGGCCGTAGCCAGTGCCAGCCAGCGCGCATGGGCGGCATTCGGCCACAACCAGATCAGTGCGCCACCAACCGGCAGGGTGATGATCAACAGGCTCAGTAATGGGAAATTCGCTTCAGTCATGGCTGCGCGTACTCATGCACCACAGGCGATGAATAAAGATCGTTCAGCGGGGCGAGTGACTTGTCGATCAGGTCAAGCCAGGGTTCGGTATAAAAGCCCAGCCCAAGCAGTGCAATGATGATCACGGCAGCGATAAGTACCTCGGTACTCAAGGTGGCGCTTGTCTTGATACGCAAGGTGGTGGCTTCCGCTTGAGACAGGAACACGCGCTGGAATGCCCACAGCAGAAACCCCGCGGCCATGACGTTACCCAGAGCCGCGCCGATCGTGACCAGCGTGCCGAAACTTTCAATCGAGCCTTCCATCAGCAGATGGGCTGCATCGAAACCGGGCGTGCCTGGCATGCCAACAATCGCCAGGCCGGCAACAAGGAACGCGATTGCAACCACGGGCATGTGGTCGAAAAGGCCGCCAAGTTGTTTCAAACTGGTGGTGCCGGTGCGCTGGAAAATCAGGCCGGTCATGAAGAACAGGCCGGCAATGGCCAGGCCAAAGTTGATCGTCAGCAGGGTGCTGCCCTGGAATGCCAGCGGATGCAGGCTCAACAGACCGATCATGACGATGCCGGTGTGACTGATAACCGCGTAGGCCAGAAGTCGACGCAGGTTTTCCTGCATCATCGCCAGCAGTGCGGCATAGAAAATGCCCATAACTGCCAGCACCAGTAAAAATGTCTGCCATTCCATCACGGCCTCCGGCAGCAGCGGATAGACAAAACGCAGGATGCCGTAAATGCCGGTCTTCAGACCCACCAGCAAGATCGGTGCGACCGCAACCGTACCATGTTCAACGGCCAGCGGCAGCCAGCCATGCAATGGAAACAGGGGTATGCGTACCGCCAGCCCGTAGAACAGCAGGAAGAAAATCCAGCCCTGGTATACGGGCAGGATCGGGCTGCCCTGCAGATCAACCAGGTCAAATGACCAGACATGGTTATGTACCTCGGCGTATTGCCAGCCCAGCAGCAGGGTGCCGAGTATCAGTAACAGCAGGCCACTGCCCATGAACTGCAGGTAGCGTGTGAAGGCGGTGTCCTTGTTAGGTGATGTCGCCCACCGCCATAGCAGGTAGCCGAGCAGTATCAACTGTATGAACGAGATGAACACGAACCATAAAAGATTGAGCGTAACGAACATGGCCACCAGGCAAGCCTGGGTGCCGAGCACCGTTGTCTGAAATCTGTTCTGCGGTGTCAGTCCGCGTATGGGTCCATAAAGTGCAACAATCAGGATCAGAAAACTGGTCAACAACAGGAACAGCACCGAGACGCCATCGACCGCGGCATGGTAGTCCAGTGGCCCATACAGGTCCAGGAATTCACCAAACTGGAATGCGCTGATGTCCTGGTTGAACTGCATATACAGGTAAATAGCCAGTAACAATTCAACTGTTGTGATGGCGAGTGCTGACAGTGCCGCAATCCGGTTGCCAACAAAACGCACAATCAACAAGCCTGCAAATGGCAGCAGCTGCATTGTTGCCAGAATTGGAAATTCCAGCTGTGTGTGCCAGGCAAGTACTTGCATCAGAACACCACCAGCAGGGTCAGCAGGATAATCAGCCACAGGTAGCGGGGCCTGCTGAACAGATAATCAATACGCACAAGATAAGCGCCGATTTTCTGCAGTACGTTGATCAGCCCTTCACCGCTGCCCTTGAGGACTAATGATTCCTCGAACCAGTACAGAATGTTAGCGATTTTCTCCATCAGTGCGCCCATAACACCGCGTCCAGTTGTCAGTGTGGCTTCTGGATTGACCAGGCCGCGCTTGCGCTCTTCGTAGTCGGTGAGCGATGAAATGGAATCTATCTGCCCGGGCAGGCCGACCATGCGGTTCACAACGCGTTCGTCGAACTGGTTCAGGTCCTGTGCGAACAATCCAGTTGGTCTCACCGCAATCCAGTCGATGATGTTGTCCAGCCACAGCCTCTGCAACGCTGCATTGAACAAATAGGGTTGCTTCTGCATCCATGCGGGAACGGGGCGTGCATTGCGATTGATCAGGGTCAGGTAGGCGGGTGCGCTCAGCATCTGGTAGGCACGCCAGCTTGCATGGGCCGCAAGGTGGATCGTGGCCAGCGTGTACCAGCCGAGACCAATGCATGCCAGCATCAGGCCGGTTTGTGTGAGCGCGGAAAAGATCAGAGCGGTTTTCAGATCGGTCTGAACCAGGCTGCCCAACCAGCCGTAGATGATCGTCATCATGCCCAGCGTGATCAGGATGACCTGCATGGCATCACTTGCGTCGATCACCGGTGCAATACGCAGCAGCAGGAAGATACCTGCATGCACCATCAGCGAACCATAGAAAATGGCGCTGGAGGGTGTCGGCCCTTCGAGTGCGCGCGTGATCCAGGAACAGAACGGAAACAGAGCCGACTTAACCAGTGCAGCCAGGATAAAACCAGCCAGCACGAAAAAGCGCTGCGTGGCATCAAGTGCTGCC
>DAOWLL010000576.1 GCA_030641945.1 Gammaproteobacteria bacterium
GGACATATGTCCACAGATAAACGCAGATAAACGCGGATGAAAACGTTTTTAAGTTTATAAATATCTGTGTTCATCTGTGGATGTTGTTTTTAATAATTTGCGTACATTTGCGTGGGGCCGTGTAGCGGCAGGCGGACAAATATTCTCTGTGTGGTCAGGGTGTTATCATGGGTCACCCCACTGTATTTGGGGAAGACCCACTGTTTCAGGTTAATTTTACTCAATGGTGGTTTTTCAGGTGTTTCAAAATTATTTAATACATTCAAATCTCAAATTGAACATCGTCATAATTTTGATATTGTTCTCTCCCATCCTGTCTGCTGAGGAAAAACCACATGCCCCCGCAGCTATACAGGGAACCGTAATCGTGACTGCAGAAGAAGCGATTGACCTGATACTGGAAAATCCGGACCTGATAGTGATTGACGCCCGCAAAAAGACGGAATATGTAAAAGGCCATATTGAGGGCGCAGTTAACATGCTAAACACAACGATGAAACCCGAAGACCTGGAGAATGTCGCAGCGGAAAAATCCACAACGATTCTTTTCTATTGCAATGGCACCCGCTGCCTGAGAAGCACCGACGCGATCAGGAAGGCAAAAAGCTGGGGTTATACCAATCTGATCTGGTTTCGAGGCGGCTGGAAAGAATGGACAGAAAAAAGACTTCCCGTTGTGACTGATTGATACTGTTGAAATAGCAACGTCCAGACAGCCACCCTGTAAATCACTGTATTTATGCGAATAGAGTCACTCTCAATAAAATCAGCAACGATTGCCATATTCACCATGATTGGTGTTATCGCCATCATCCTTTCATTGTTTGCCGGCTCTTACTTCAGACAGGCTGCACTTGGCGCACAGATGGATAGTCTGTCGCGTGTTATTGAAGTAGCATCACAGGAAATGCTCAAGGAAGTAAGGCGGCATACATTCGACCTGGGCATGAAACTGGGTCACAGTAAAGAACTGATTCAGGCAGTAAAATCAATCGAGAAGACAGGAGGACATAACAGGCTTGTTGAACTTCTTGATGATCCCTTTGTGAATGGTTTTGTCGGGTTCTCCAAAATCGATCTTGAAAAAATCCGCATATACAACCTGGAGCTGGAACTCATCAGCCAGAGCGGCGCCGGAACTAAAGAACTGGACGGGCAGCTTTCTGATCACCTGGCAAAACAGGTCAGTAAAAGAAAACATACTGAACGCCTGAAAGCAATCGATGCGCTCTGGATTTCTGCAGATGGCCCTTTGTACTCAACCCTGGTCCCACTAGGTGGTTTACGCCCGATCGGCTATCTGGAGATTATTGTTAATCCTGTGTTTAATCTCCCGGATATCGGCAATATCACACAAACACCCGTGAACTTCTTCTCCATGGCAGGTAGTCAGATCAACAGTGATGACCAGGATATCACTTATGGATATCTCCCTGTTGAATTTACGCTGCTTGCATCCGATGGCAGGCCTGCATTCCGGATTGTGGGCTATGAAAATGTTGATGAACTGAACAGGGAGATGAGGGGTACACAAATTGTAACGATTAGCGGCTTTCTGTTGTTATCCCTGTTCACTTTGTTATTTGCCTTGAGGTTGTTTAACCGGTTTCTTTTTACCCCGCTCAGCCGAATGATTATGGACATGGAGCAGATTACACATGGAAAGCTGGATTTAACCGTAAACAACAAGGGGCTGAGAGAGTTTCACGTGCTTGCAGATGCTTTTAATTCGATGTCTGACCAGGTAAGGATGCGGACAAATGATCTTGAGCGGCTGTTAGACATGGATGACAGTGCAATCATGTGCTTCGATCATGA
>DAOWLL010000488.1 GCA_030641945.1 Gammaproteobacteria bacterium
AACTGTTTCTGTGGGATGAACAGACATTCCTCACGAAAACAGAAGGCTCGGCTATACGACGCATCGGATACAGGCGCTGGCTGCGCAATATCGCGGTGGCGCTGGGTAACGCCCCCCAGTCAGATGCGATTATTCGTGCATTGAACTCAAAACGCGGCCTCGACGCAATGATTGACGAGCATATTGAATGGGCCCTGGATCAGCACACATGAAGCCGCAAAATACCTGTCAGAATTAGAAAAATCCGACCATTCAACAGGCTTAGAAACGCCCCAGGCCGCATGCGCGCAGCCCGCCGTATTCAGGTATAATAGCGCGCCTTTGCCCCAGCGGGACGCAACAGTTCATCCTCCATGTTCGATCATAAACAACCAGAAATTGCCGGACTGCTGAACACGCAGTCAATCGACAAACAGCTGCGTGCCCGCGTCAAGCTGTTCGGACATCTGCTGGGCAATGTACTGCTGAGCCAGGCGGGCGCCAGGGTTTATGATGCCGTGGAAAAACTTCGCACCGGCTTCATCAGCCTGCACAAGGAAGACAATGCCGCCAGGCGCGCCCGGCTGATGGATTTGATTGAATCGCTGGACCAGAACACGCTATCCCAGGTTGTACGTGCCTTCAGCACTTATTTCAGCCTGGTCAATATTGCCGAGGAAGCATCGCAGCTGCAGCAGCGCAGGCGCATGATGCGGCAGAAAAAGAAAGAGCTGTGGCGGGGTTCATTCGATTCGGCACTGGCAGATTTCAAACGTATGGGCATAACTACCGAACAGGTGCAGACCCTGCTCGACAAGCTGGCCTATATCCCGGTGATTACTGCGCATCCCACTGAAGCCAAGCGCCGCAGCATCATGTATGCACTGCGCCGTATCTTCGTCACGAATGAAAAGCTCAGCGACACGCGTCTAGGTAAGGAGCAGCGCAAGGACATCCTTGATGAGCTTGAAACCAGAATCCACATCCTGTGGCGAACAGACGAGGTGCGTGAGTCACGGCCCCAGGTACGCGATGAAATCAACAACGGCCTGTACTATTTCAAGGAAAGCCTGTTCAAGGCCGTACCTGAAATCTATAGAAATCTCGAAGCCAGGCTGCAGGATCATTACCCGGATGCGCAGTTGCATGTTCCCAGCTTCCTGCAGTTCGGCTCCTGGATCGGCGGCGACCGCGACGGCAACCCCAACGTCAAACCTGAAACCACCGAACTTGCACTAAGGCTGCAATCCGAGGCTGTGCTGGAAGAATATATTCGCCGCCTGGCTGATATGTTCAAACAGCTGACCCACTCCAGCCAGCTGTGCACACCCAGCAAGGAATTTACCGATAGCCTCAATGTTGACGAAAACATTCGCTTTGACGTCTTCACCACCAAGCCGACGATTTATAGCAAGGCGCCGTATCAACGCAAAATAGCCTTCATGCGCTTCCGCCTGCAACAGAGCCTGGACAAAACCCGTGCACATATTTACCAGGACACTGTCGACGAATCCGCCTGGCCGCATGCGTATAAAAATGAAAAGGATTTTCTGCATGACCTCTCTGTCATTCGCGATTCACTTAACAGCCACGGGGACCAGAAAATCGCGGACCGGGTACTGAAGGACTTCATCCGCCTGGTTGAATCCTTCGGTTTTTACCTGATGCACCTTGATGTGAGACAGGAGTCAAGCCGCCACACGGAAACAGTCGCCGAGATTCTGCAGCAGATAGATCCGGGTGTGAACTACCTCAGCCTGAGTGAGCAGCAGCGCATTTCGCTGCTTTCTCAAAAGATAAAACAGCCCGACAGCAGCTTCGTTCTGGACCGAACCAAACTCAGCGAAGCCAATCTCGAGACCATCGAAGTATTCGAGACCATGGAACACATGTATGACGAAATCAGCGAGCATGCATTTGGCAACTACGTCATTTCCATGACACACGAAGCTTCACACATCATGGAAGTGATGTGGCTGAGCTCCCTCGTTGGTCTCGCCGGATTCAGTGATGATGCGTGCTATTGCCACATAAGCATTTCGCCATTGTTTGAAACCATCGAAGACCTGAATCATATAGAAAACGTCCTCGGCAACCTGTTCGATGACCCCGTCTACAAACAGCTGCTGCAAGCTGCAGGCAACCAGCAGGAAGTCATGCTCGGTTACTCCGACTCATGCAAAGACGGCGGCATACTGGCATCATCATGGC
>DAOWLL010000069.1 GCA_030641945.1 Gammaproteobacteria bacterium
GCGCTAAATATTCTAGTAATACCCTGAAAAAGAACAAGCGGCAACAAATACATCTTTTCCTTTGCGAACTTTGCGCCTTTGCGGTGAATAGTTCTTGAATAAAAAAATGCCCGCTTTCGCGGGCATTCGTTAGCTATAACGGTAAATGCTTAACCGAGAGAAAAACCCATTTTGATACCAGCAACTTCTATCTCATCGCCATGTTTGAGTGGTTGTGCCTGCATGCCTATTTCAACACCGTTAACCGTCGGGTTGGACGGTGATGATGCTGCATCCACTACGATCAGGAAATAACCCGTAGGACGACGCGTAACCGCGGCAACCTGAACACCGGGTTTCCCCAGGGTGGTAAGGATTTTGGTTAATTTCAGATCTTTGCCACTGTTGGTGCCGCTGAGTATTTTAAGACATGCCGCCCCCGGGTCTTCTGAGCCGGCTGCGCCTGAAGAGGCGAGATCGGATGCGATTTTACCGATGGTTTGTTCCAGCTTCTTGTCCATCTCTTCCTGTTCGGGCATGCCGTCTCCATCCGGGCGTATGATCATTGTTCTCTCAAAATTGCCCGTGCCGGTATCTGCTGCTTCATTCCTATACGTCAGTTCGTGTTTGCCGATGGCGATGATTTCGCCATTTTGCAGCGCGTGCTTATTAACTTTTTCACCATTAATGAATGTACCGTTGGTGCTTTTAAGGTCTTCAATGAAGGAGTCATTAAGTATGGTGAGTACTTTGGCATGCTTGCCGCTGACAGCGAGATTATCGATGTGAATATCGTTGTCTGCTTTGCGTCCGATCGTCAAGGTCTCCTGATTGAGATCGTATTCACACAAAGTTTCACCTTTAAAACTAAGTACCAGTTTTGCCATTGTTATATCCTGCTTGCGTTATATCATGAGAATAATTCAAAAAACCGAGAAAACAAGTTTTTGTTCGTGTTCGCCAAAAAAGGCTTTAAGGGTCTTGCCAGAATTGCCGAAATATTATCTTTACCGCCTGATTCGTTGGACACGCGTATTAATTCAGCCGCGATTTCTTCCAGGTCTTCACTGTTGTTCGTAATCGTTTTATTAATGGTGCCATCTTTGACCATGTCAGTGACGCCATCAGAGCATAGCAGGTAAATATCCCCTGGATGTACGACACCGTCAAACACATCAACCTCGACTGTTTCTTCAATGCCGACTGCGCGTGTGACCATGTTCTTGTTGAGTGATTGTTCAGCCTGCTCAGCTGTGTAAAAGCCCCTTTCGACGAGCTCCTGCGTCAGGCTATGGTCGCGTGTGATTTGCTCGAGCTCGCCATCTCGATATCGATATAGCCTGGAGTCGCCGACATGGGCTACCGTGAAACGGCCATCATAAAACAGCAGTACCACCACCGTTGTGCCCATGCCGCGGTATTGTGAACTCTCGTTCGAGGCGTTAAAAACGTTTGCATTTGCCCTGGTGACAGCATCGTGAACGGCAATACTCTCAAGGCTGTGGCCGGATTTTTCATCGATGCCGCCGGGGCTGGTTTTTTTCAGCGTGTCAGCGAGCGTATCCAGTATCGTGTTGACTGTGATGGCACTGGCGACTTCACCGCCGCGGTGCCCACCCATGCCATCGGCCAGCACTACAAGTCCAAGATCCTGGTTATTGCCAATTGAGTCCTCGTTATGATCCCTGACCAGGCCGACATCGCTTAGTCCAAAGATCTCAATCTTGTGCTTGAGTGTCATTGGCTATCACAGTCCTTTACGTTCTGCCGCGATAATTCTCTGGCACTTGCCAATATCATCCGCCAATCGCATTCCTGTCTTATAACGCTTGCCGGTATCTTTCTCCATGGCGCGGTTGATAATGATGCATACACAGCGTGGTATATCAGGATTTATCGTGTCTGGCGAAGCGTGTTTTTCATTGGTGATTTTGTACATCAGGTTCGCCATTGAGTCTCCCTGGAATGGAAGCTCACCGGTAACCAGCTGGTACATCATTACGCCGAGTGAGTACAGGTCGGACTGGCCGTTTATTTTTGTACCGGCCAGCTGCTCCGGTGACATGTATGATGGTGTACCCAACACCATGCCGGTTTTTGTTTTGCTTGAATCCGTAATGCGGGCGATACCGAAATCCGTGATCTTCATGATGTCCGTTTCAGGGTCCCACATAATGTTGGCGGGTTTGATATCACGATGTACAACATTGCTGTTATGGGCATAGTCGAGGCCTTCGGCAGCGCGTTTGACCAGTTCGAGCACCTTGTCGATGGGCAGCAGCCGGTCTTTTTTGATGTAGCCGGTCAGGTCAGCGCCCTTGAGAAACTCCATTGCTATATAGGCAAGGTCGTGTTCTTCACCGGCATCGAAAATGGTCACAATACTCGGATGTGTCAGTCGTCCTGCGGTCTCTGCTTCGCGAAAGAAACGGTTTTTAACATCCTCTAGTTTGTCGGCTTCAAACTCATCTGATAATGCCATTGTCTTGATGGCAACAACACGGGATATCTTAGGGTCCTTGCCGAGGTAGACAGCGCCCATGGCGCCTTTGCCAAGTTCTCGTTCAACTTCATAACGGCCAAGCATTGGTTTTTCAACGCCGCTGTCATCAACAAACAGGGCTCCGCCCAGTGATGAGCTGCCGCCACCCAGTATGACGGTTTCTTCCATGGCCCTGGCGCGTTTAGAACGATCTTTGATATCACGAAAACCTGCATCATGTTTATTCATGTAGTCGTATACCGACTTGGCCTTGTTGAACTGGCGCTTGCGTTCATAATCAAGCGCAAGGTTATAAAGAAGTTCAAGAACTGAATCGTCTACCGGCAGTTTGCGGAATTTTTCGAATGCCATATCGAGTTGTCCCTGGCCCTGCATAGAAAGACCCAGCATGCGGTAGCTTTCAGCCGTTTCGATGTCCAGCCGCGCCTTGCCGCGCTCGGTCATCAGGAAGCGTCGGGTGGTCAACAGTAGATGACCGCTAATGAGAAGCGTATTGGGCAGCATTAACTGGACCCAGATGCCTTGCCTGGTCATCAAGATATATTCACTGAGAAAAAATGCAGTGAAGAGCAGGGCGGTTACCGTAAAGCCTGCGGCAGCGCCCATTCTGGGCAATGCAATCATAAGATGAAGTGCAACCAGCGCAAAGGCGCTAAGCATAGCAACCATGCCCCAGGCAGGCTGAACAAAGAAATCCTCGTTAAGGATGCTCGATACCGAATGTGCCAGAATCATTACAGGCGGCATGTTGGGATCGACAGGCGTTACCATGCTGTCGCCAATACCAGTAGCCGTAGCCCCAATCAGCACAAGCTTGTTATTGAACTTGCTCGCTGGAATTTTTCCCTGCAGCACATCATAAAATGAATCCACCGGGAATGCCTGTTTGCCAGATTCATTGCCGCTGTAGAAAAAGGTATTCATCAACAACTGGCCATCGGTTTTAATGTGCAGACGACCGAGGCTGACACTGTTGCCGAAAATAGCCTTGATATCATTCACCTCAAGGTTGAGACTTTTTGCTGCTAGCAACAGCGCCATGGACGGGTAGAAATCACCGTAGTAGTTAACCAGCAGCGGTTCTGAGCGAAGTCCGCCATCGACATCCAGGGTGGATACGAGGGCGCCTATGCCGGTGGCTGCTTCGCCTGCGGCAGCTATGGGTGCAAGCGCATCGACCATGGATATCGGTGTCAGCCCGTCGGGATTCGTTGTGATGTTATTGATAATGTTTTGTTCAGGCAGTTTATTTTGCTGCACATAATCCGGCAGGTCTTCATCGGGACGCCCCAGTTGCGTACCTGGACTGAACGTCATTGCAAGCACAACATTGTTTGTCACTGTCATGCTTTCTGCCAGCGTAAGATCGGTATCGAGTGCCAGTTCTGCTGCAGCAAGAAAGTCAGTGTAGTTGACGATCTCGACCGCAACATCGGATTTAAGCGGTGAGTTTGCAAGGTACTCTGATATCTGCTTGATCGCATTGCGGCCGTTAGCATCACGCTTGTTTTTCAGCCTGTCGCCTGATGATTTGATGACCTTTTCAAGATCAACAATATTTCCCGGTACTGCAGCGATAGCGCTGTTTTCGAAGGCTGATTTTAATTCTGTGATGTACTGCAGGCCCGGGTCGATATGCGGCTCGGTAAACAGGACGGTTTGGCCAATTGCCCTGGCGCCGCCTTCGGTTAGTATTTCATGCATGTGTGCATGAACATCCCGTGGCCAGGGCCAGCGCCCTATATTGGCTATACTCTCATCGTCAATTGCAATGACTGCAACTTTATCGCTGGGTATGCGTGTAGATGAACGAACACTAAAATCATAAGCGCTGCGTTCAAGTCCCTGCAGGAAATCTGAGCCGGAAAATACCAGGAAAACGAGAGTGATCAGAAGACCGACGAACCAGTCGCTTTTCCAAATCCCTTTTTTCATGGACTTCCCCCGGAATCTATTATTGTTAGCCTGATATCACTAAACTGGGAAAGTCCAGTCAGTTCTTTGATATCAAGCAGTTGACTACTGTTTCATGCTATCAATTGAGCATAGCTCATTAAGAATTTAATGTGGCTGATACAGTCAGTCAGATGCAGAGGGAATTAATATAATTTGGGGGAGAAATATTCCTTGTTGAGCATTTTTGCGGTTGAAGCACCCAGTCTGTCTGCCAGTCTGTCCAGCACGTTTTCTTCCACGCTGTACTCAACGATATCTTCAGCGCCGATGACCTCGCGTGCCACATGGCTGGCGCTGCCAACATTGTCGGCCAGACCATATTTAATGGCTTCCTGACCTGTCCAGATCAGTCCTGTGAAAAGACCGTCGAATTCCTTGAGCCGGTCACCACGGCCTTTTTTTACCGCATCGATAAATTGCTGATGAATATCATCGATCATGGCTTGCAGGTGCTTCATGGCTTTTTCATTAACGGGTGTGAATGGGTCGAGCAGTGCCTTGTATTCACCTGCCGTCAGTGTGCGGCTTTCAATACCCAGTTTCTCCATGGCATCGACGGCCCCATAGCTGTCCATGCGCACGCCAATGGAGCCGACGATGCTTGAATTGCTCACGTAGATTTCATCGGCCGCTGAGGCGACATAGTAACCGCCTGAAGCGGCCATGTCGCTGACCACGGCATAGAGTGGTGTCTCGGGGTATTTTTCACGCAGGCGTAGAATTTCGTCATAGATATATCCCGCCTGTACCGGTGTGCCGCCGGGGCTGTTAATGCGCAGTATTACACCCTCGGTTTTTTCATCTTCAAATGCGCTTCTGAGCGCACTAACGATATTGTCAGCACTGGCTGTTTCGTCATCAGCGATGACGCCCTGCAATTCAACCAGGGCGGTATGTTTTTGTGTGATCTTCGCCTTGCTTATATCCGGTTCCACAAACATAAACAGGACAAATGTAATGTAGGCGAATACCAGAAATTTGAAAAATATACTCCAGCGCCGTGCACGTTTTTGTTCTTTCAGGCTGGCCTGTGCCAGTTTGGTAATTACGCGTCTTTCCCAGAGATGTTCTTGATCAGTCATTGTTCACTTGCTTCCTGTTTATTGAAACTGTGCTGCGTATTATGGGATAAAAATTCATATAAGTCTGTGATGTTGTCCAGGCAGATTAACGGATTATGTATCATTAATGATTCAGCATCCTCCACACCGTGTGTGACACCGATTGCATTTACACCTGCGTTTCCCGCCATCAGCATGTCATGTTCACTGTCACCAATCATCACGGCATCCTTAGCGTGCGTGTCTAGCTCGTGCAATATACTGTTGAGCATTTCCGGATGGGGTTTGGACAGGTTTTCCCCGGCACAGCGGGTAGTGACGAAATAGTGGCCGAGTTTGTGCTTCTGCATGGCACGATCAAGCCCGCTGCGGCTCTTGCCTGTGGCGACTGCCAGGCTGTAATTGTCAGCGATCAGCTGTTTCAGCAGGTTCTCGACGCCATCGAACAATAATTCCGGTACCTTGCTGTGATAGAGGAAATCCTGCCGGTAGGCATCTGCCACTGATTCAACTTTTACCGCATCCAGTTCCGGGTGCAGGCGTTCAATGGCTTCATTTAAACCGAGGCCGATTACACTGCGTGCCTTATCTTCACTGAGTCGGATGCCGCAAATCTCGTGGCTTGCATGTTGCAGGCTGGTCACAATGCGCTCGATAGAATCGATCAGGGTGCCGTCCCAGTCAAATACCAGCAGCTTGAATCTGTCTTCATTCATAGCGCACTATTATCCAGTAATTGTGACAAATCTTCACTCAAAGGCGCATGCACCGATATACCCTCTCCCAGTGGCAGTACGATATGGTTGGCATGTAGAAACAGGCGCTGCAGGCCAAGTTTTTTCATCGCTTTATTGAATGCTGTATCGCCGTATTTACTGTCGCCGGCAACAGCATGGCCGCTGGCGGCAGCATGCACTCGAATCTGATGTGTACGGCCGGTGTCTATTTGAATCTGCATCAAACTGGCATTGTGGTAATGCTGCACCAGTTTGAAATGGCTGATCGCCTGCTGCCCATCATCACTGATTTCGACCATGTGCTCACCGCCTCGACGAACTTTTCGCAGGGGCAGGTCAATGGTTTTATCGCCTTGCTGCCATAAGCCGGCGAGCAGGGCGAGGTAGGTTTTTTCTATTCTGGGCGCATGTTCATCCTGGTCTTCATTTCTCAGAGCACGATGCAGTGTGTTCAACGTGGCCCTGTTTTTTGCCAGCACCAGGCAGCCGCTGGTTTCGCGGTCGAGTCGATGTACCAGTTCGAAGAACTGGTCGGGATGGTTTTTTCGAATTGCCTCGATGATGCCGAATTTGAGCTCGCTGCCCCCATGTACGGCAATACCGGCAGGTTTATTCAATACCAGGATATCGCTGTTTTCGAATAATCGCGCATTTTCCAGCAGGGTCAGTACAGCATCAGGAATCACGGCTGGCTGCCGTTCGGCGGTACGCACAGGGGGTATCCGTATACTGTCACCCGGCTGAATGCGGTAACTGGGCTTTTTCCTTCCCTTGTTGACTCTCACCTGGCCACTGCGCAGCAGGCGGTAAACATGGCTTTTGGGTACACCCTTGAGCTTTGTCAGCAGGTAATTATCAAGCCGCTGACCGGCCTGATCGCTTGAGATTTCGACCATTTCCACCGCATTTGACGGTTTTTCACTCATTTTGGGCTGCTTCATTGTCATCGGGTGTGTTGGGCCGGGTGCTGAATAGTGGTTGACCAGAGGTGTGTATTTTGACAGACTTGGCCCTTAAGGTTCCAGTGTAAGTTATTGCGCGCCAAAGGTTTTTTCTCCGGTGATTTGTCCGGAGCGATAAAGGTCACGAATCAAATTGATCAGCAGCCCACACAGCAATCTGGCGCGACTTAAGGAATCTAAAACACTCAGTTTTACTCATTCGCACGAAAGCGGATGAATTAAAAATAATATTAACAAATGATTAATCCGGTCTTTATTTACGAAC
>DAOWLL010000012.1 GCA_030641945.1 Gammaproteobacteria bacterium
GGACATATGTCCACAGATAAACACAGATGAACACAGATATTTAGAAACTTAAAAACGCATGCATCCGTGTTCATCTGTGTTTATCTGTGGACAATTTGTTTTTTATATTTTGCGTGGGGCCGTGTAGCGGCAGGCGGACAAATATTCCCTGTGTGGTCAGGGCGTGATCATGGGTCTACCCACTATATTTGGGGGAAACCCTGATAATCATGGCTCGATAACCGGTCCCCGCAGGTTAATCATCCTTATTCTCAAGCCCCATGTTTTGTTTAAACTGCTTATGATATTCAAGCTCTTCCTGTGTGAAACCCAGTTTTATATCTGACACTGCCCGGTTAGTGTATACAGGCAGGTAATCAGCAATCACGCTATTCTCGGGATCAAACACAGCCACAACATTCTGGTATCTGCATGACATCGGATAATATAAGTATTGCTTCGTGGCATTCGGATTCTTCTCGAGATATTCAGACCAGATCTTCCTGTACTTATCAATTTCATCTTCACTACCAGAAAAACTATTGGGCACATCAAGTTTGTAATTCATCACCTGCACTGTCCCTACGACATCCATTGGCAGTAGTTTTTCACCAAAAATATATATTTCGGCACTGCCTTGCTTAAAAGCTTCAAGCATCATATCCTGATATTCTTTATGTGTACTGGGTCGTGGCAAAACTGCCAACAGAGGTGGTCGTTCATCTTTTAGAACAAGCCTCTCAAGATTAAATTCAGATACCTCTGAATAATTCATGCATGAAAACTTGCCGTCATAAAATACTGTCAACGCAGGCCTTTCTGAGTAAACACTCTTAACCCCCCAGGACAGGGCAACTATCTGCAGAATGATAATCACGGTCATATCGAATTTCAGACTGGGCTTCCCGGGCTTGAACACCAGCAGCGTCAATCCGGGGCCAAGCACAACATCAACCAGAAAGATCGTGGCAATACCTCGATAACCGCCATCGATATGGAAATAATAAGAGGGATACCATTTGAATATAATCAAATATAACAGCGCGAAAAACACAGCCATGCTGATAAATAAATGCGTCATGAAAGCCTGTTTTCGTGTCACATCATCGAAAACCATTACTAATTCCTTATATTCGTTTCATACGTTATAGTAGCAATCACTCGAACTTCAAGCAGCCAGCCTAATCATACCTTCAATGGAAGCAGACCTGTTTACATTCTCAGAGGCACAAATACGGCTGGGATTTTTTCTAGGGATGCTGGCGTTGATCGCCGCATGGGAAGCCATATGGCCCAGGAGAAAACAACTGTTTTCAAGGGCTGAAAGATGGCCATCCAACATCGGTATTGTTGTATTGAATACCCTGATTCTACGAATTATATTCCCAACTGCAGCAGCAGGTGTTGCTGAATATGCCAGTGCAAACCAGCTTGGTGTACTCAACCAGTACAATTTTGGCGTAACACTCGAAATTATTATTGCTGTCCTGGTACTGGATGCAGCAATTTACTTTCAGCATGTCATGTTTCATGCTGCACCTCTGTTCTGGCGACTGCATCGCATGCACCATGCCGACCCGGACTTTGATGTCACCACAGGCGCCCGTTTCCATCCTGTAGAAATAATCTTATCCATGCTAATCAAGTTTGCAGTCATTATATTCCTTGGGCCTGCTGCAATCGCAGTCATATTATTTGAGATTTTGCTTAATGCGACCGCAATGTTTAATCATGGAAACATCTCTATACCGATCAGCATCGACAAATATTTACGCCTGATTGTTGTAACACCAGACATGCATCGCGTACACCACTCGGTTGATATAGCCGAAACCAATAGCAACTTCGGTTTCAACCTGCCCTGGTGGGACCGCCTGTTTGGTACTTACAAAGCACAACCGCAGGCCGGTCACGACAGCATGACCATCGGACTTGTCACATTTATCGAGAAAAAACAAATCACAAAATTGCCAGGCATGCTGCTGATCCCTTTCAACAAAGAAGAACACATTTACCCGCTGAACCGCGGTTCACGCCAGCCCGGCAAGCACAGTGCTGGCAATGAAGAGTAATCAATATCTTCGATTACTCTTATTCCTGCTGTTAATTGCAGGGGTAGTCGCAGTTCTGCTTAACCGCGACCTGTTTGACATCAATGCCATAAAGGCAAGCCTGGATAAGCTGGGGATATATGCACCCGTCATGTTTATCGGGCTGTATATAATTGGCACCCTTTTTTTCCTGCCTGGTTCATTGCTCACGCTCGCGGGCGGCGCCCTGTTTGGGCCGTGGCTGGGCACCCTCTACAACCTTACCGGTGCAACTCTGGGTGCCACACTCGCATTTATGCTATCACGCTACATCGGCTCGGAATGGGTACAACAAAAAGCCAGCCGCATACTTCAGAAATTACTCGATGGCGTCGAGGCGGAAGGCTGGCGCTTTATTGCTTTTGTCAGGCTTGTGCCGCTGTTCCCGTTCAACCTGCTCAACTATGCACTGGGTCTAACACGCATCAAACTGATACCGTACATGCTGACCACCTGGATCTGCATGCTTCCCGGTGGCTTTGCCTATACCTGGCTGGGTCATGCCGGCAGTGAGGCAGCCAGCGGCAGCAAGAATACGATGCAAAATATACTGATTGCCATCGCCTTGCTGGCTATCGTGGTTTACATACCACGCGTCCTGAAAAAATTTAAAAACACGCCCGATCAATCACCATCTGACTAAAATAGAAATATGATAATGCAGACCGTATTTAATCAAATCACTCAGGAGAGATTATTCAATGCCCAAACCAACGGATGAAGAACTCGAAATAGCCATTAAAAAGGCGGTAGCAATGCGCGAGGAGGACGAAGATCCTTTCAACCTGGCGAAATGCCTGTTGAGCCACAATTTTCGCATGAAGCACCTGGAAGATGTGCTGGCAATTGCAGACCGCTACTGCAATATGGGGATGGCGCAGAGGGAACTCACGCACCTGGTCAGGGCGATTGAAAAAGCAAAAAATGTCGAATCATACACTTCACAAAGTGAACAACAGCGATTCGGCCTGGAGTAAAAGAACAACCTTTTATGTGCGCACTATAAGTCTAGATATGATCTGACGGATAACAAACCGGGTTCAGATTAGAACTGACACAGCCAAAACATATTCAAAAACTATTCACCACAGAGTCACAGAGGACACAGAGAAAAGCTTTGTATTGTTAACAGCGCCACAGGCGCAGTTAACAAAGTAAAACTCTGTGACCTCTGTGACTCTGTGGTGAAATACTTTTAAGTTTTTGACTGTCAGGCTATATAGAAATTAATATTTAATACCGTCAGGTTGGGTTTTAGCTACTACATTTTATGACTACGCATTAGTGCTCGACCCTGGCGCTGCCAGAACCTCTAAAATCTGATGCCGCATCAAGCCGCATGGTTTTCTTATCCAGCACGACCGCATGCATGTTGCCGTATGTAGAATCCAGCATCTCGGTATCATGACCCAGCTCAAACAGGGACTTCAATATTGTCTCAGATAACACCTCCGGCTCGAAAAATATCTTGTCCGGCAGATACTGATGATGGAATCGACCACGATTGACCATATCGTCAGCACTGCCACCCTGGTGAAATTCGAGCGTTGCCAGCAGCACCATGGTAATTATCCTGCTGCCGCCAGGTGTACCCAGAACAGCTACGCGATCTTCTGTCTCAAGAAACGTTGGGGTCATGCTTGACAGCATACGCTTGCCTGGTTCAATTGCGTTTGCTTCGCCCCCGACCAGACCATACACATTGGGTGCACCGGGTTTTGAAGAAAAATCATCCATCTCGTCGTTGAGTAGAACACCCGTCCCCTCTGCAACGAAACATGAACCAAATGGATAATTGATTGATAAGGTAGCGGCAACACGATTGCCTTCCCTGTCGACAACAGAAAAATGCGTTGTATCCCTCGCCTTGCCGGTATCAGCAACGACTGAGCTCAGCTCTGCACTGGCTGTGGCTTCATTCATTCGTATCGTACTAATAAGCTTATTCACATGCTGCTGCGAGATAAGCTTGTTTACAGGTACTTTTACGTAGTCAGAATCTCCAAGAAATTCAGCACGATCACGGTAAGCGCGCCTCATCACTTCTGCTAACAGATGGATTTGTCCGGATTCAGACATGGAATCAAAATCAAAACCTGCGAGCATTTTCAGCATCTGAATCAGTGCGACGCCACCAGATGAGGGTGGCGCTGCAGAAATGACCTTCATGCCTCTGTACTCAGCCGTAACCGGTGGACGCTCGATAACTTTGTATGCAGCCAGATCCTGCTTACTCCAGATTCCGCCGTGGCTAACAACCGAAGCTACCAGTTTATCGGCCAGCTCTCCCTGGTAAAAACCCTTCGCCCCTTTAGTTGCCAGTATGCCCAGCGTATCCGCAAGATCAGGCTGGATAATGAGCGCCCCAGGTGCCGGTGCTTTATTGTTCTTCAGAAAAATCTTCGCGGCATCGGCAGAGGCATTGAGCGCCTTCTCCCTGAACCTGGCCATTTGCTGATAATGGACATCTGTTTTAAAACCGTTTCTTGCATGCTTAATCGCCGCTTCAAGTGTTACAGATAACGGCAATTTTCCATAATTCAGTGCCAGGTGCTCAATCGCTGCTGGTACACCGGGAATACCTGCAGATAAAGCACCATCGATCGATGCGCCTGCTACAACATTATTGTTCTCATCCAGATACATATTGCGTGATGCAGCCAACGGCGCACGCTCACGCCCATCGACCATGACATCGCGGCCATCCTGCTTGATGTGCAGAAGCCAGAATCCGCCACCGCCAATACCAGAACTATAGGGCTCTACCACTGCCAGTGTTGCTGTTACCGCAATAGCAGCATCAAAGGCATTACCACCTTTGTTGAGTATTTCTATACCCGCAGCTGTTGCCAGTGGATGCGCACTGGCTATTGCAGCCGGCCGGGAACAGACATGGAATGAGGTAAAAAGTGTGAGTGCTATAAAAACGAAGCGAAAAAAAACAGACGCCATTTTTCGTCTGCTATTCTGTTTGACAGGATCAATATAAATACGCTAGTCCTCAGTTAAGCGCAGGTATTTTTCCATCAGTTCCTCCTGCGTTTCCACGTGATCTGGATCATGTGGAATACAGTCGACAGGGCACACTTCAACGCATTGGGATGTTTCGTAATGGCCAACACATTCTGTACATAAGTTGGGGTCGATCACATAAATTTCGTCACCAGGACTTATTGCCTCATTCGGGCATTCCGGTTCACACACATCACAATTGATGCATTCATCTGTAATATATAACGCCATGATCTTTCTTAACTTTTTCCACGATCAGATTGAACGACAAACTGATTTACTTACATTTGAACCAGCCAGGTTCAATTAATTCGGAGCTAGCTCAGAGTCTAACGTTAACCTGTGCGAGCTCTTCCACAACAGCTTTATGGACAAATTGGGACACGTCACCGCCATGTAAAGCGACTTCCTTGACCAGTGAGGCAGAAATAAAACTGGTTTCTTCTGCAGGTGTCATAAACACCGTCTCAATTGAGCTATCAAGCCTGCGATTCATACTGGCCAACTGCATTTCAAATTCGAAATCTGACACTGCGCGCAAGCCCCGCAGGATGACATTAGCATTGCTCTGTCGTGCAAAATCAACCAATAGATCCGAAAAGCCGCAAACTTCAACATTATCAATTTCGCCAAGCACCTTTTTCGCCATACCCACCCTGCTATCCAGATTAAACAAGGGTGTTTTTGCCGGATTGGCCGCAATAGCGACAATCACGCTATCAAACAGCCTTGATGCGCGCTGCACCAGATCGCTGTGGCCATTGGTGACAGGGTCAAAGGTACCGGGGTAGACTGCGATTACTGACATAAGCTTAACGTGCTCGGATGAATAATTTGTACGTCACCTGGCCTGCGGATTTGTCCTTCAAACATTCCCAGCTATCGGGAATGGCAATCGCATCATCACCACGTGCATGTTCGAGGTATATTTTCGCATTTTCTGCCAGACTTTGCCCGCTCTGCAGAATTTCACAACATTGACCCAGCAGACCCGATTTATAGGGCGGGTCCAGAAAAACAATATCGAATGCGCGTTGATTATTCCTCAGCCATTCAACTGCATCAGCAATAACAATCTGTAAATTGTCAGCGTCGAGCAACTTGATGTTATCAGTCAATGCCGATGCTGTATCGCGCCTTTGCTCAATCATGACCACTTCACCGGCACCGCGTGACGCTGCTTCAAAACCAAGCGCGCCGCTGCCTGCGAACATGTCCAGGCAACGACTGCCTGGTATGTCAGCCTGCAGCCAGTTAAAAAGTGTTTCCCTGACCCTGTCAGGTGTTGGCCTCAGCTCCTCCTGCTGTGGGAAAGCAAGCTTACGACTTCTCCATTTACCGGCTATGATGCGCAACTGACCTTGAGCTGTACCACTCATCAGCCACCATTGCCAATTATCACGGTAACCATGTTATCGACATCAATTCTGTTTTTCAGTACCTGTTTGATATCGCTTCTGTCAACGTTGCGAATATTGTCGATATAGGTTTCCAGATAATCTTCCGGTAAATCGTAGAAACCTATCATCGCCAGCAAGCCTAAAAGCTTACTGTTGCTGTCCAGGCTTAATGGGAAGCTGCCTGTTATATTGCTGATGCTTGCTTCGAGTTCATCCTTGTCCGGCCCTTTTGCTACGTACTTATCCAGCTCTGATTGCAGCAAGGACAAAGCCTCATCAGTCTGGTCAGCGCGAGTCTGCAAACTCATCATAAACGGGCCATTTTCCCGCATAGGAGAAAAATAACTGCTGACACTATACGCCAGGCCATGATCTTCTCTGATCGTCTCAACCAGGCGAGATGCGAAGCCGCTTCCACCAAAAGGATGATTGGCCACATACAGCTTGAAGAAGTCTTTATCTTTGCGCTTCATTCCCGTCTGACCGACATATATGTGGCTCTGCTTCGATGGGAAGTTAATCTTCACCGTTTCAGCCTGAGCCAGATCCGGCACAGGCGCCAGAGGATCCGGCTTATTGCCTGCGGGAAGGCCTGCAAATAGTGTTTCAACCATGCCCTCTGCCGTTTTTCGATCAACAGCACCCACGATGGCGATAATTGCATTGCTGGCCACGTAATACTCGTGATAAAACGCCTGTATATCCTGCAGCGTTATGATTTCCAGGCTTTCATCTGTGCCGCCTGCCGGCAACGCATAGGGATGTTCGCCATAAACAGCTTTAAAAAAAGCCTCCTCCGCGATATCAGAGGGTGATTGCTTGCGTGCTTCCAGTGCGACTTTCATTCGCGCCAGTTCCCGCTCAAATGCATCTCGTGGAAAATCCGGTCGAACCAGCACGTCTGCCAGCGTGTTAATTGCCATGTTCATATATTGCTCATCTGTCAGCGTACGTACACCGACATAAGCCATGTCGCGCAGAGAGCCATTATCAAACTGGGCGCCAACCGATTCAAAATTCTCCGCCAGCTGTTGCGCATCCTTACCGGCTGCACCTTCAGCCAGCAGTCCGTTAGTCAACATTGCCAGGCCTGGCATTTCACCGTCGCGTGAACCTGCCGCATCAAACACGATGCGAACATCCACCATGGGCAGCATTTTATTTTCTACTAACAGCACCTTCGCGCCATGTTGAGTGTTCCAGCTGTGGATTTCCGGTGAGGCAACCACATTTGCGGCGACAGCCGGCATCAACACAAGGCATACACACAAAATACAATACTTAATGCGCATGAGTTTCTCCTGGATCTGCACTGTCACCTGCTGATAACTGAACGTCTATCGACTGCGGCACAAGTTCAGCCACTGTGAGATGATCCTCATTGAAATACTTTCGTGCGACATGCTGCACCTGTTCCGCTGTAACAGCATTAACGCGATCAACATATTCATCCTTTGTCTGCCAGCCCAGGCCAACGGTTTCCATGATGCCAATCTTCATTGCCTGGTAAAAACTCGAATCCTGCTCAAAAACCGATGAAGCAACCACCTGGGCTTTCACCCTGGCAAGCTCATCTGCTGTTGGCAGTTCATCCTGTATGGCTTTTATCTGGTTAATAATGGCCGTTTCCATGTCTTCCATGGAGATGCCATTGGAGGGTATTGCCGATATGGTAAAAAGACTGTCGTGCAAAGCATAAATACTGTAACCGGCACTCACACTGGTTGCAACCTGGCTACCGCGCACCAGGTTCTTTGAAAAACGCGAACTGTTGCCGCCATCCAGCAAGCCTGATAACAGCTCCAGCGCGTAAATATCATCCTTGTTTTCCGAGGTGTTCAAAACCGGGACCTTGTAACCCATTACCAGAAATGGAACACGTGCAGGAACCTTGACCTGGACTCGCTTGATACCATACTGCTCCACTTCCCTTCGTGGTTTGAGTTGAGGGATTTCAGCCGGCTTCAGTGGTCCAAAATATTCTTTGGCCAGAGAGAATACCTGTTCTGCCCGAACGTCACCGACAACCACCAGAGTTGCATTATTAGGCGCATACCAGGTTTGATACCATTCACGTAGATCATCTATTTTCATGGTATCAAGGTCTTCCATCCAGCCGATGATTGGCTTTCGGTACGGGTTATTGACAAAAGCCACAGCGTTGAAACGTTCATAAGTCAGCGATGTCGGCTTGTCATCAGTACGCAGGCGGCGCTCCTCCTTGATCACTTCAATTTCCTTGAGAAATTCATCCTCACCCAGCAACAGATTTCTCATACGATCTGCTTCCAGGTTCAGGCACAGCGCCAGGTGGTCATTTGAAATTCGCTGGAAGTAGGCCGTGTAATCCTTGCTGGTAAATGCATTCTCACGACCGCCGTGAGCAGCAATGATTTCCGAGAACTCGCCTGCAGGCGTATCAGGCGTACCCTTGAACATCATGTGTTCGAGTACGTGTGAGATTCCCGTGATGCCATCGTGCTCGTAGCTGCCGCCTACCTTGTACCAGACTTGTGTAACAAGTACCGGTGCACGACGGTTCTCCTGCACAATCACTTTCATTCCATTTTTAAGCACCATAGACTGAATACCGGTCTCAGCATTGTTGTCATCGAGCTCATCACCAGTCATAAAAACAAAAAGGGTCAGGCCGATAACCAGCGTTGCCAGCGCGACCAATGTTATATAAATCCGCATAATTCAGCCAAAGGCTCCTTTACTTGAGTCAGTGCGATGATAGGATATCCGCCACATTTACTCTACTCATTATTGAATTCAGCCATGTTTGGTTTTGGTAAGCGCAAAATAACCGTTGAAGACGTTTCGACAACTGAAACTGCCGCAGATTCAACTGCTGGCAGTCTGGCCAGTCGCCTGGCAAAAACCCGGCGCGGCCTGGGTGACAGCATGGCCGACTTTATCCTCGGCAAAAAAAATATCGATGCTAATACACTGGAAGACCTGGAAACCAGTCTACTCAGCGCTGACGTCGGCGTTGAGGTCACCACTGAAATAATCGATGATATGCAGGCACGGTTGTCACGCAAGGCCCTGGCCAATGTCGATGCCCTGCAGCTGGCATTATCTGAGCATATGCTGGAAATCCTCCAGCCCTGTGAGCAGCCGCTGCAAGTCGACACACAAAAAAAACCCTTCGTCATACTTGTTGTCGGCATCAACGGTGCTGGCAAGACAACCAGCATCGGCAAGCTGGCACATTATTACCAGCAGCAAGGCAAGTCTGTCATGCTGGCGGCAGGTGACACCTTCCGTGCAGCAGCCGTCGAGCAATTACAGGAATGGGGTTCGCGCAACAATGTAGCCGTGGTAGCACAGGCAACCGGTGCTGATCCTGCCTCGGTGATTTTTGATGCCGTACAATCAGCCCAGGCAAAAAATACCGATGTTATTATCGCGGATACCGCGGGCCGGCTGCACACACAAAGCAACCTGATGGATGAACTGGCCAAGATAAAACGTGTTATGGCCAAACTTGATGCTGATGCGCCGCATGAAACACTGTTGATCATGGATGCCGGTTTTGGACAAAATGCACTGCAGCAGGCAGTACAGTTTCACCAGGCGCTGGGCCTCACCGGACTGGCTGTTACCAAACTCGACGGCACTGCCAGGGGTGGAATTTTATTTGCCATCGCCCGCAAGCTCGGCTTGCCAATACGTTTCATTGGCGTTGGTGAAGGCATTGAAGACCTGAGGCCGTTTCACGCCAGAGAATTCATTTCGGCACTGCTTGAAGATTAGCCCGCATATTGCATGAGAACGCTCACAAATCCACTTAAGTACAAGAACGGGATTGAAATTTTTCGACTATTAGAAAAGTACACTATGTACCCAACAACGCTATGCAATATGCGGGCTAGGCAATAGATCAGCATCTATGATTCGATTTGACAACATCAGTAAACGTTACCCCGGTGGTTTTGAAGCACTGAGCAGGGTCAGTTTTCATCTGCCGCGTGGCAAACTGGCCTATTTGACCGGTCATTCCGGCGCCGGCAAGAGTACCCTGCTGAAGCTGATCGCGTTAATAGAACGGCCCAGTCGTGGCCAGATCATTCTTGATGGCGTCAACCTGAACAACATTCGCAATAAACGCATTCCACAAATACGCCGTAACATAGGCATTATTTTCCAGAACCATCATCTTCTCTATGACAGGCCTGTTTTCGATAATGTTGCCATGCCACTGGTGATACAGGGTTACCGGCATCGTGAAACCAGAAAACGTGTTCGCGCTGCACTCGACCAGGTCGGGCTGCTTAACAAGGAAAAGGTAGACCCCATTACACTGTCTGGCGGTGAGCAGCAGCGCGTGGGCATTGCACGCGCCATTGTTCACAAGCCCGCCTTGCTGCTGGCAGACGAGCCCACCGGCAATCTCGACCCTGAACTATCCCGCGAGATCATGGAACTGTTCGCACGCTTTAACCTGTTTGGCACCACTGTACTCATTGCCAGCCATGATCTTGACCTGATCAAACAAATGAAATTCCCAACCATCAGCCTCAACAAGGGCATGATAGAAAGCAACGATCTGCTCGTACCAGGTTCGCTGGGACAGGCCGTCTGATGCCAAAAAAACAGCGCAAGGGGCCGGAAAAGAACAGCAAGCTGGTTTCCTACCTGACGCACCACTTGCAAATGCTTATTGCCAGCCTGGGCTATTTATCGCGCCAGCCTGTCTCAACCTTTATGACCAGTGCCGTTATCGCTATTGCGCTGGCATTACCTGCGGGCCTGTATATAGCCCTGGATAATGCCTCTCAACTCAGTGCTGACTGGGACGGCACAACACTGATTTCCCTGTTCCTCAAAGACGATGTCAACATCAAAACAGTGGAGAAACTGGCCGCCAGGCTTGGTCAGAGCAAAGAGATCGAGAAAGTCAGCATCATCAACCGTGACCAGGGGCTGAAACAATTTCAGAAAATATCCGGCTTCGGTGATGCCATCGAGCTCCTCGATGAGAATCCCCTTCCTCACGTCATCACCGTTCAGCCTGTGGTTGATCAGCAAAGTCCAGACAAGGTGGTGCACCTGGTTAAGACGCTGCAGAACGAGAAACTTGTAGAGCTGGCACAACTCGATATGTTATGGGTGAAGCGTTTATATACTCTGCTTGACGTTGCCCAGCGCGGCGTCTGGATAATAGGCAGCCTGCTTGCGCTTGCGGTACTGCTCATCATCGGCAACACGATTCGGCTGGACATACAGAACCGGCGCGAGGTTATTGAGGTGTCAAAATTGATCGGTGCCTCCGATGCCTTCATACGACGCCCCTTTCTCTATACCGGCATGTGGTACGGGATCAGTGGCGGCCTGATTGCCTGGCTGTTAATTGCAGTCTCACTGGGCATCATGGACGAGCCCGTACAGAAACTGGCCGCGCTTTATCACAGCAGCTATGAGCTCAGCGGCCTCAACAGCAATGATATAGCCACATTGATCGCGATTAGCTGCATCCTTGGCCTTGGTGGTTCCTGGCTGGCCGTGGGAAGGCATTTGAGTGAAATCGAGCCCAGTTAAGGCATTATCAGCCGGCGCCTGAACTCGCCCCCCACGTATCAAATTAATATTAATTATTTCATATAGTTATACGGCTCTTGCCGTCTCCTGCACGATCACAGAAATAGCCTCTGGTAGCAGAATATCCACTAGCATCCCCGGGAACTAATTGATCGTTTAGCACTCTCATAAAAGGAGTGCTAATATATGACCATAAAACAGAGGAGCAATTGATGTCAGACACATTGGCAATGAATAAAGCACTGGCACCAGCCAGCGCTTATTTACCCGTCAGCGTTGATAACCTTGACGCCTATATTCGCCAGGTTAATAATTTTCCTATGTTAAACGCTGATCAGGAGCGCGAGCTCGCAGTGCAATTTCATAGCAACAATGATCTCGAAGCCGCGCAACGGCTCATCATGTCGAACCTTCGTTTTGTTGTCAGCATAGCCCGTGGCTACATGGGCTACGGCCTGTCTTTCAATGACCTTGTTCAGGAAGGCAATATCGGCCTGATGAAAGCTGTAAAGCGTTTCTCGCCCGAGCATGAAGTTCGCCTGATCTCCTATGCCGTTCACTGGATCAAAGCTGAAATACATGAGTTCGTGCTGCGTAACTGGCGCATCGTTAAAGTTGCCACTACCAAGGCCCAACGCAAACTGTTCTTTAAACTGCGCAGTTCTAAAAAGCGCCTGGGCTGGTTCAGCCAGGAAGAAGTCAATGATGTAGCAGACAAGCTCGGCGTCAAACCCGAAACTGTTCTGGAAATGGAATCGCGTCTGAATGCGCATGACCTTGCCTATGACAACCCGCTTGACGATGATGATGACAACCATTTTGCACCCGCCGCTTACCTGAGCGACATGCGAGCCGATCCAGCACAGCAGCTCGAAGCTGATGACTGGAGTTCGCAGAATCAGACCACCATGATGTCATCATTAAAGCATCTTGATGATCGCAGCCGCACAATCATCCAGCGCCGCTGGCTTGATGAAGACAAGGCAACCCTGCATGAACTCGCGAAAGAGTACCAGGTTTCAGCAGAACGCATTCGTCAGCTTGAAAGTAACGCCCTGAAGAAACTAAGGGTCGCGTTTTCAGCCTGAAGACACGTTCTATCAGTTATCACTAGAAAGCCCCGCTCAAATAGAACGGGGCTTTTTTTATGGGCCTTCACCCCATCAAGTGGGTAAAAAATTCAAATGATTGCCACAGAGAACACAGAGGTTTTAGCCGCAAATAACGCGAATATTTTTATTAAAGCTACCATTCTCGTAGGGTGGGTTAGGCGAAAGCCGTAACCCACCAGATTGCATTAATCGCGTGGTGCAATACGCTTCGCTATTGCACCCTACGTCTCTGGATGCCAGCAAGGAACAGGACATATGTCCACAGATAAACGCAGATGAAC
>DAOWLL010000601.1 GCA_030641945.1 Gammaproteobacteria bacterium
TATTGAACCTTATCTGATACAGCAAGGCTACCTGATGCGAACACCGAGAGGGCGTGTGGCTACGGCTGCTGTATATCGCCTGTTTGGCCTTAAACCGCCGGCAGCGATGAAGCAGAACCAGGCAACGCTGGACCTGATACAAGACAAATAGAAAAGATAAATATAACAATAATAATTTTTCTGCATAATGGGAAAACAGATTGAATTTAGCTGGCCGGTGCGTGTCTATTACGAGGATACGGATGCCGGTGGCGTCGTGTATTACGCGAACTACCTGAAATTTCTGGAGCGCGCCAGAACAGAGTATTTACGCGAGCTCGGATTTGAGCAGGACCAATTAAAACAAGAATACGGAATAATCTTTGCTGTCCACAGCCTTTCGATACGGTATCAAAGACCTGCAGTGTTCAATGATGCACTGACAGTGTCTGCCGAGATCATCAACACGGGCAAGGCAAGACTGACATTTAAACAGATGATAACCAGAGATAAAGATAAGACGAGCATTTGCAGTGCAGAAGTAACAATCGCCTGCCTCAATGCAAAGAAATTTTCCCCCTCACGTATACCGGCACACATTCAGGAGACGTTGCATGGAAACTGATATGTCATTAATCAGCCTGGTGTCACGCGCCAGTATGCTGGTGCAGCTGGTGATGCTGGCATTACTGGCTGCGTCGCTACTTTCGTGGGTCGTTATATTCACCAAGCACAAGATTCTCAAGCTCGCGCGTGAAGATGCTGTACGCTTTGAAGACCAGTTCTGGTCTGGCATCAACCTGGCCGACCTGTACAGCCGCCTGAAAAAGAAAGGTGAAGAACGCAGGGGCATGGCGCGAATTTTTGAGTCCGGCTTTGCTGAGTATGCACGTTTGCACAAGCGTGCTGTCGGTAGCGGAGAAATGCTGCTCGCGGGTGTGCAGCGCAGTATGAAAGTATCGTTGGCGCGCGAGGAAGACAAGCTTGAATCAAATCTGTCGCTGCTGGCGACCATCGGCTCCATTAGTCCATATGTCGGCCTGTTCGGCACGGTGTGGGGCATTATGCGTTCTTTCACAGCACTGGGGTCTGTGCAGCACGCAACCCTGTCGATGGTTGCGCCGGGTATTGCCGAGGCCCTGATCGCGACTGCAATGGGTCTGTTTGCGGCCATACCGGCTGTGATCGCCTACAATCGCTATTCCGACCAGGTGAACAGGTTGATTGGCTCCTACGAAAACTTTGCGGAAGAGTTCTCCACCATACTTCAGCGACAAAGTATCACAGACCTTGATGAAAAACCTGCAGAGGTTGCTTGATGCGCCGAACGGGTAAGAGAAAGCCTGTATCCGAGATCAATGTTGTTCCCTACATCGATGTCATGCTGGTGTTGCTGGTTATTTTCATGATCACTGCGCCAATATTGCAGCAAGGTGTTGAAATCGACCTGCCACAGGCGAGCGCAAACCCCATGCCTCCAGAGCAACGTGAGCCTCTCGTTATCTCAGTAAGCAAGGATGGCGATTTCTATCTGAATATTGGCGAGAATAACGATAAGCCGATTGATGAAGATCTGCTGGTTAATCGTGTTGCTGCGGTTATCAATAATCACCCGCAAACTCCGGTGCTGGTTCGAGGGGACAAGGCAGTCGATTATGGCCGTGTTACCGAGGCCATGGTGTTGTTGCAATCGGCAGGTGTTGAAAAAGTAGGTCTGATGACCGAGTCACTGGA
>DAOWLL010000299.1 GCA_030641945.1 Gammaproteobacteria bacterium
AACCCTGAAGGCCAAAGACGCTGGCCGTTTCTGGTACATCATGGGTCGTGACGGTATGATGACCTAGATCGATCTATGGGCTAATCCAGACAAGATGAAAGTGGCTCAGGTACAGGTTGCTTATGACGCACGTGACGTTGCCGTATCAGGTGATGGCAAGTACGTTATCGGTGGCGGTTACTGGCCTCCTCATTTCGTAATTGCCGATGCAAAAACCATGGAGCCGCTGAAAGTAGTTTCTACTCGTGGCGTTAACGTAGACGGTGAGTATGTTAACGAGTCACGTGTTGCTGCGATCTATGACACGCCAATGGCTCCTACATGGTTAGTTGCTGCTAAGGAATTAGGTCAGATGTGGCAGGTTGATTACTCTGATCTGGATAACCTTCAGATCACTAAGATCAATAGTGCGAAGTATCTGCATGACGGTTTCTATGACCCAACAGGTCGTTATTTCCAGATCGCAGCTAACGCATCTAACAAGATGGTTGTTGTTGATACCAAGACTCGCAAACTGGAAGCGATGATCGATACCGACAAGAAACCTCACCCGGGTCCTGGTGCAAACTGGAACGATCCCAAGTGTGGTCCTGTTGGCGGAACCACTCACCTTGGTGTTGGTAAAGTCACCGTCTGGGGCAACGATCCTAAAGGTCACAAAGACCAGGCCTGGAAGATCTGCTACGAAGTTGAAACCGACGGTGCTGGCGTATTCTTACGTACCCATCCCAAGAGTGACTACGTATGGATAGACCAGACCAAACACCCAGAACCTGCTATCCAGCAGTCAGTTAAAGTTCTTGACAAGAAGACCCGCAAGATTGTTAAGACTATCCAGTTGACTACGAAGAAAGGCTACGCAGCCGTTCACTTCGAGTTCAACAAAGATGGTACTGAAGTATGGGCATCTGTATGGAATCGTGCAGACAGTCTTGAACCTAACGGTGAAATCATCATCTTTGATGCCAAGACACTGAAAGAAAAAGCACGTGTTAAAGGACTTTACGCTCCAACAGGTAAGTTCAATGTCTACAACCGCGTTAACCATGTAACTTAATGAATAATAAAGTTATGATGTAAACGAAACAGGGCGGGCATACTCGATGGTGTGTCCGCCCTTCTTCTTAATAATAAACAGGTATTTCCCAAGGGACTCATTGACAGGTTCCTTGCGCAATACACAGAACAAATTTCAAGGTGAATGTTAATCATGGCTAATCCAACCAGGAAATTCGGATTGATGTCACGCAAGGTTCTGCTGGGCACCACAGTCGGAGCCGCATTATTCTTTATGATCGTCGGTGTTATTTTCTGGGGCGGCTTCAATACCGCGATGGAAATGACTAATACACTCGACTTCTGCATCTCCTGCCACGAGATGGAAGAAAATGTCTACCAGGAATACAAAAAAACCATTCACTTCACCAACCGCAGCGGTGTGCGCGCCACCTGTTCCGATTGTCATGTGCCTGATCCCTGGGTACACAAGGTTGTGCGCAAGATCCAGGCCAGTAACGAGGTATTTCACAAGATACTCGGCACCATCGATACCCCTGAAAAATTCAATGAACACCGTCTCGAACTGGCGAAGAATGTGTGGAAAGCAATGAAAACCACCGATTCACGTGAATGTCGCAACTGTCACGACTTCGATTCGATGAACCCGGAAGACCAGAAAAAACGTTCACGCAAGCAGCACATCAACGGCATGAAAGCCGGCAACACCTGCATCGATTGTCACAAGGGCATTGCGCACTCCAAGGTGCACGACCAGCTGACCGATGAAGAATTGACGGCAATGGAAATACCAAACCCCGACAACATACGCACGATCCCGCCACAATGGCAGGCCTTTATCGATGGCAAGGGCAAAGACAAGAAATCAGATGAGAAAGAAGATAAGGTCGCAGCAGCTGAGCCAGTTGCGGAAACCGCAGCGGCAACAAGCTCCAGGGAAACGGCTAAAGAAACTGCAGCGCCTGTTGCCGCCGCACCTGCCGCTTCAGGATCTAACCCGGCCGCGAACATCAACTGGTCGAGCATCGAGCCGAGAGAAGTCGTCCTGTTCTACACCGGCCAGGCTTCAATGGAATGGACACTCAAAGGCAGTGATCACGGCGGCAAACGCGCCTTTGTCACCGGGGACCGTTGCTTTGATTGTCACGAGGATGAGGAAGTCGATATCGGCGACCTGATCGTATCAGGTGAAAAAGCCGAAGCCACACCCATCCCTGGCAAGCGCGGCAGCATCGCGGTCAATGTACAGGCAGCACACGATGCCGACAACCTGTACATGCGCTTCCAGTGGGAAGACGGTGAGCACGCACCCATACCGTTTGCTGACGGTGGCAAGATGGATCCAGAGAACCCGATCAAGCTGGCCATTATGCTGACCACAGACAGCGAAGACGACCCCAAAGTGGAATACGCGGAACGTGCAGGCTGCTGGCAGACCTGCCATCACGATGCTAACTACATGCCTCATCAGCCTGATGAGGCAACCCTGGCGAGCAGCCCGCTGGCGCAGCGTCTCGACCTGAGCAAGGGTTTCACCAAGTACCTGAAAGAAAGCCGCACCGAAATCGAGACCGAAGGCAAGGGCGGCAAGATGCGCGGTGGCTGGGACAAGCTGAAAGATGAAGCCGAGATCCAGGCAGCACTGGAGAATGGCTCGTTCATGGATCTGCTGCGTTACAAGTCCGGCACCGGTGAATCCGAAGATGGCTACATCCTGGCCGAACGCGTCATGACCGGCGGTCAGGGCGTGAATTTCACGGGCAGCCTCAATGATGGTGTATGGACGGTTGAAATGACCCGCAAACTCACCTCTGACAAACCCGGCGACATAAGCATGGCCACTGACCAGTGGTACAACATCGGCTTCGCGATCCACGATGATTACAGCAACAGCCGTTTCCATCATGTCTCACTGGGCTTCAAGCTTGGCTTCGATGATGAAGATGCGGAGATCAATGCGATAGGAAAATAAACTATTGTCTGTCACAGAGGTCACAGGGTTTTATAAGTGAACAGTTAACAGTGAACAACTAACAGTGCGTGACTGATTGCTGACAGCTGTTATCTGATCACTGTTCACTATTCACTGTTAACTATTCACTGTTCACCGTGCTACTCTGTGTCTCTGTTGTTCAACAAGAGGTCTCCTGGATGAAACTGAAACCAGCAATCCTGTTATTCATTCTGTGTATATTCACCCAGGTTGCTATTGCTGGTGGTGATACCAATGTGGTTACAATCAAGGACTTCTTATTCAATCCGCAGGAAATTACCGTTAAACGCGGTGAAACGATCCGTTGGGAAAACCGTGAAAAGCGCCAGTACCACAGTGTATGGTTCGAGGCACTGGGTGAAGAAGAACCTGACTATATATTTCCTGATGAATCCTACGAACGCGAGTTCAGGCAAACCGGTTCGTTCCCCTATCGTTGTGGCCCGCATCCCAGAATGACGGGCACAGTCCATGTAACTAATTAAAGCGCTATAGAAAATTACTCTCGCCAGGGCGCAAAGATCGCAAAGTAGAATTATTTATTTACCGCAGAGGCGCGGCGACGCCGACATATATACGGGCATCTGTAGGCGCGGCTATAGGCGCGATGTCGGCA
>DAOWLL010000342.1 GCA_030641945.1 Gammaproteobacteria bacterium
ATCTCATCGAGTTCATCCAGGTCATGCCCCAGTCGCCTGCCGTCACCCCGCGCAAGTTCGTCGAAGCGCGCCACGATCTCCAACGCGCCATCGTCGAGCGTCTCCTCGAATCCCTCTCCCCGTCGAGGGGACGATCGTCTCAGTCGCATGCCCTCGTCGAGAATGCGCGCGGCATAGCGAAGACAGTTCGAGACTGTGTCTGAATCCGCTTTCGTCTCGACGAGCGTGCGGCAGTAGTCGAGCTGCGCCGTGATGTCTATCGGTCGTATATGAGGCTGGAGGGATTTCTCGGGTGCCAGACTCTCCGCGATCGCGGTCATTCCGGGAAAGAACACCAGCGCGGCGACGAGACAGAGAACGCGGTTCCGCGTCTGAATATTGAGGTCCATGATTACCCCGGCGATCGGTTGGCTGGTAGGCCCAACTGTGTCTTCCCCACATCACCTAAACCAGTCAACGCGGTCAACGCTGCATGTTTTTCAGCATTCAGTGTACACTGAAGCTCCTTGAGTTCCTTATCACGTCCAGTGAAGTTCCGGTTTTGCATATGTGGAATGTGCCTCGGCTGTTCAACACCAGTTTGATATTGGCGGGGTCTTGACAGCCAGGGCTTGTAAGTTTGCAAGCACATCATGGTCTATATAATACAGAGCCAGCAAGTTTGGCGGCTTTGACACTGAGTTCCATCCACTCGCCCGGGGCTTTCACGCCATTTACGAGCGCCTGGTGTGCCAGGGTCCAGGTTGCTATTTGCAGACGTGCCACGGTCAGGGCATCAAATACCTCGGCCTCTTTCTTGTCCAGTTCGGCGCGCGCGTGCTCATAGTTAGCGTAATCTGAATTCAGCTCAGTAATTAGCACCGTTGAGTTTTTAATGCGTTCTTGTAAGTCCGCTTCGATCTTGAGTAGTTGCTTTTCATTCGGAGTGCTACTGGCAAACAGCTTGCTAACCAGCGTCTTCATTTGCCTGAGTTCAGCTATCGCCTGCTCGTCTCCCCGGCGATATTTATCAATCGCTATCATTGCTGCGAGCAGCTCATTGCGTATATCGGACTGTCTCAACAGAAACTCGTTAACTTCGAGAAAATTTGCCTCTATCCGCCGATCAAACTCTTTTCGTACGGCTACTACCAGGTCGGTTTCGATCCTGAATATCAATGCTTCAAAGTCGCGGGCAGCCGTGTTGATTACTGGCTGAAACGTGCGCAAGGCATCCAGTAATGAATCCTGTCTGCGGATATCTGCCAGGATAGTTGCCCATTCCTGCTCCGATATGCCCAGCCTGTTTAACTCGTTTGTGTCGACAGTTTGCTCAATGCGATCGGCATAGGCCGCGACCCTTTCTTCATCATTTTCATAATGTTCGGTCAGCCTGACCAGGTCGATGGAATATGCGATCAGCTTGTCTCGGTATCGCTTTACCTTCTCCATGTGTAGCTGAAGCTCATCCAGCTCAACAAGTGAATCATCGACATAGCGCCGTAAATGGATTAACTCGTTATCCCGGATCTGAATGTTTTCGACAACGAGTACTTCAACCGTTTTTTGCGCAAACGGCGTTATTTCCTCCTGTTTTGTTCCAGTGAACTTTTCTGTGATCGATGTGCATGCCTGGCTGAATAATAGAGTACTGACAATAACCAGGTTCCAAATGAATCTTGCCGTGGGTATATGTGATCGTTTCATGGATTTCTCTACGTGCTTTTTGTAACCATTCACTGCTAAATATCAAGCTGCTCCTTCCCGCAGTGTCTTAATGGGAGGATGTGCTAATACACTGCGTGTGCCAAGCAGACCGGCAATGACAACAATAAGTGTTCCACTAAGTATACCCGTTAAAGCAACGCTGATATCGAACTGGTAATCGAACTTGAATATGGTCTCGGCCAGCAGCCAGGCTAGCGGGTACTGTCAACTTCACGCTAAATCAGCCAGGCTACAAGCATGAAAGATGCCAAGCAGCTATACCACGGGTACCGTTTTCCTCCTCAATCATTAGTCACACAGTTTGGCTGTATCATCGCTTCTGTCTGAGTCTGAGGGATGTGGAAGACCTACTCGCCGAACGTGGAATTAAATTAATGGACACCCACAAATCAAATTGACACCAACATAGCAAGTTTGTAGTCTTGTGTAAACGCAACTGCTAAGGACAGCACCATGCCCAAACCACGGAAGACATTGGTATCACTCGATGCCACCCCCTATTATCATTGTGTATCACGCTGCGTTCGTCGTGCTTTTCTTTGTGGCGAAGACACTGTCACTGGAAACAGTTATGAGCACCGCAGACAATGGATCGAAGACAGACTGCTAACACTGGCCAGCATCTTCGCCATCGATATCGCCGCTTATGCCGTCATGAGCAACCATTATCATGTGGTGCTGTACATCAACCATGAGCAAGCGGCAAACTGGAGCGAGAGTGAGGTGATAGAACAATGGCACCAGCTCTTCAAAGGCAGTCTGTTATCTCAGCGCTACGCTCAAGGTGAAACACTCAGCAAAGCAGAGCACCATGCTCTGTCTGAGCAGGTAAACGATTGGCGCGAGCGCCTGATGTCGATTAGCTGGTTTATGCGCTGTAGTAATGAGCCCGTCGCAAGAGAAGCCAACCGCGAAGATAAGGTCACCGGACGTTTCTGGGAAGGCCGGTTTAAATCACAGGCGCTGCTGGATGAAAAAGCACTGGCGGCGTGCATGGCATATGTCGACCTGAATCCGATTCGGGCAAGGATGGCTACGACGCCTGAGCAATCTGATCACACCTCGATCAAGCGACGCATTAAACAGGCACTCAAGGTAAATCAACCTTACCGACTAGAACAACAACCAAAAGAATTACTGGCTTTTGCCGGTAACCCCAGAGCAGATATGCCTGACGGCATTCCATTTGTACTTTCTGATTACCTGGAATTAGTCGACTGGAGTGGACGCATCATCCGTGAAGATAAGAAAGGTCATATACCGGAACACCTGCCAGACATTCTGCAGCGTCTGGATATTGATCCCAGAAATTGGGTGTATCTCACAAAGAACTTCGAACACCCCTTCAAGAATCTGGTCGGCGCGGCGCACCATGTTCGCCAGGCCTGTGACGCCATTGGTAAAAACTGGGTACATGGCATCAGCCAGTGCGCAAAGTTATTTTCCAGCGCCTAACAATTCACACTAAAGCTGAACAGAATGAGCTGATTGAATCAGTTCATGTTTTTCTATTGTTTACATAAAAGACCCG
>DAOWLL010000177.1 GCA_030641945.1 Gammaproteobacteria bacterium
CCCGAAGGTGGCCAATTATCCGTTCACCACACTCTATCCAAACCTTGGCGTGGTGCGCGTCGACGAAACCAGGAGTTTTGTGGTTGCTGACATTCCCGGGTTGATCGAAGGTGCATCTACCGGGTCTGGTCTGGGTATCCAGTTTTTAAAGCACCTGTCCCGTACCCGACTGCTGCTGCATATTCTCGACATCGCACCTTTTGATGGCAGCAATCCGGTCGACGATGCAAAAAAAATACTGGCCGAGCTGCAAAAATACAGTAAGGAACTGGCACAGAAAGAACGCTGGCTGGTACTGAATAAATCCGACCTGTTATCAGAACAGGACCTGGCCCTGTGGCGCAAGGAAATCACCGATGCACTGCAGTGGAAAGGACCGGTGTACACTACCTCGGCGCTGGCTAAAACGGGTACCCAGCAAGTCGTTTACGATATCATGAATTATTTGACCTATGACTATGAAGAACCCGAACAGGCTTCATATTCAGATCCGGATGAAAGCAGAGATGACGGACAGAATTAATCTAGGCCGCGCCAAACGCTGGGTCATCAAGGTCGGCAGCGCGCTGATTACCAACGAAGGCAAGGGTCTTGATACCGGGGCCATCCAGCGCTGGGCGGAACAGATGGCCGAACTGCGCAGCAGCGGCAAGGATTTGCTGCTGGTCTCATCGGGCGCCGTCGCCGAGGGCATGTCACGTATCGGCATGACGCAGCGCCCACATGCACTGTATGAACTGCAGGCCGTTGCAGCACTGGGGCAAATGGGCCTGATCCAGCATTTCGAGTCCTGTTTCAAGCAACACGATATTCACACCGCCCAGGTACTGCTCACCCACGAAGACCTGTGTGATCGGCAACGCTACCTGAATGCACGCAGCACCCTCAGCACCCTGCTGAAAATGGGCGTGATTCCGATTATTAACGAAAATGATACGGTCGCTACAGAAGAAATCCGTTTTGGCGATAACGACACGCTGGCAGCATCAGTGGCCAACCTGGTGGAGGCCGACGCCTTGATCATCCTCACCGATCAGCAGGGCCTGTACAATAAGGATCCAAGACAAAATCAGGATGCCGAGCTGATCAGCGAGGCCAATGCAACCGATCCCGCCATCCTGGGCATGGCCGGCTCCGGCGGTAATCTCGGCCGTGGCGGCATGCGCACCAAGATCACAGCAGCACAACGTGCTGCACGTTCCGGTGCCGCCACATTGATTGCATCGGGTAGAACCGACAACGTTCTGCTGGAAATCGCCCATGGCACTGAGATTGGCACCCTGCTGAGTGCAAAGACTGAAAAACTCGCCGCTCGCAAACAATGGCTCGCCGGCCATCTCGTTGTACGCGGCAGTCTGCAACTCGATGAAGGCGCCTACAGGGCACTGTCCGGCTCCGGAGTCAGCCTGCTCGCAGTTGGTGTTAGCAGTATCAATGGTAATTTTAATCGCGGCGACATGGTCAGTTGCCTGTCACCGGACGGTGAGGAAATCGCCCGCGGGCTGGTGAATTACTCAGCCGATGAAGCCCGTAAAATCATGGGCAAGGCCTCGCACGAGATCGAAACAACGCTGGGGTATGTGGATGAACCCGAGTTGATCCACCGCGATAACCTGGTTTTGCTGTAATTTAATTTGCCACAGAGGTCACAGAGGTCACAGAGGTCTATTATATTGTGTAGGAGCGGCTTTAGCCGCGAAACTGTGATCGCGGCTAAAGTCGCTCCTACTGTAAATATCAAACACGCTGTAATCCTTATCGAAGCATCAAAACAAGTAATAGTCTCTGTGAGCTCTGTGCCCTCTGTGGCAAAAAATCATAGCCATAAAAAAAAGCCCCGCGTTGCGGGGCTTTTTTATTCGGTCTGTTGATGCAATCACATGTTGTGGATGTGATTATTCAGACGACTTTTATGACGCGCAGCCTTGTTTTTGTGGATCAGGCCTTTGTTTGCCATGCGGTCGATCGTTGGTACAGCGTCCTTGAAAGCAGCCTCTGCTGCAGACTTGTCGCCTTTTTCTATGGCGTAGTAAACATTCTTGATGTAAGTACGCATCATAGCGCGCATGCCCACGTTATGGGCGCGACGGTTAACGGCCTGACGGGCGCGTTTTTTTGCTCCGGGTGAATTTGCCACGTTTCTATCTGCACTGGTTAAAAAGAGCGCGTAAAATGCCAGTTTCACCCGCTTTTGTCAATGTTTTTTAGTTAAACTAGTCCGTTTTTTCTAGCCAGTACTTATTCCAACCGCAGGAGATCCACGCTGAGCATCAAATTGCTGAAATCCACACTGACCGTCGGTGGCATGACCCTGCTCTCCCGTGTGTTTGGCCTGATACGCGATATCACCCTGGCCACAGTCTTTGGTGTCAGCGGCGGCACTGACGCTTTCCTTGTTGCCTTCAAGATCCCGAATTTCATGCGCCGCCTGTTTGCCGAGGGCGCATTTTCCCAGGCATTTGTGCCGGTTTTCTCTGAATACAAGGAAAAGCACAGCCGCGAGGCACTGCGCGACCTGGTCGATCATGTCGCCGGCAGCCTGGGAACGGTATTGCTGCTGATTGCCACGCTTGGCTCCATTGCCGCGCCCTTACTGGTTTACCTGTTTGCTCCTGGCTTCGCAGGCAACCCCGAGCGCTTCGACCTTACCGCCGATATGCTGCGCATCACGTTTCCCTACCTGTTTTTCATATCGCTGGTGGCCTTCTCCGGCGGCATACTCAACAGCTACAACAAGTTCGCTGTTCCGGCGTTCACACCGATCATACTCAACCTGTGCCTGATCTCTGCCGCATTGTGGCTGGCGCCAATGTTCGAGCAGCCGTTAATGGCGCTGGCGTGGGGGGTGGCTGTCGCCGGTGTATTGCAACTGCTGCTGCAGTTCCCCTGGTTGCTGAAACTTAAACTGTTCCCAATCCCCCGCATAAAGCGCCACCATGAAGGCGTCAGTAAGATTCTGCGCCTGATGCTGCCCGCCATAATCGGCTCATCAGTGATGCAAATCAACCTGATACTGGACACCGTAATCGCGTCATTCCTTACTGTCGGCAGTGTCACCTGGCTGTATTATTCCGACCGCATGCTGGAATTCCCGCTCGGAGTGCTTGGTATCGCCATCGCAACGGTGATCCTGCCCGCTCTGTCGCAGCAGCATGCCAACGAGTCACACGAACACTTTAACCAGACCCTGGACTGGGCGCTGAAACTGGTGATGCTGGTTGCACTGCCCGCCTGTATTGGTTTGCTGTTGCTGGCAGGCCCGATACTGGCAACCCTGTTTCAGCACGGCGACTTCACTGCAAACGATTCATACATGGCCAGCCTCAGCTTGATGGCTTATATGCTGGGTCTGCCGGCATTCATCCTGATCAAGGTGCTGGCCCCGGGCTTTTATTCCCGCCAGGATACCAAGACACCGGTAAGAATTGCCATCATTGCGATGATCAGCAATATGGCGCTCAATATCCTGTTCGTTGTGCCCATGGTGCTGCAGCAGTACGAAGCTCCGCATGTCGGCCTGGCGCTGGCGACCAGCAGCTCCGGCTATATCAATGCCCTGCTGCTGTATCGCGGCCTGCGCAAAGCTGGCGTTTATCAGCCACTGCAAGGCTGGAGACCACTTATTATTAAAATGTTGATTGCCAGCGCAGGCATGACAGCATTATTGCTCTACCTGACCCCGGGGCTGGAAATATGGACCTGGTTAACGGTACTCGAGCGTGCGCTTTATCTCGCCAGCATTATCGGCATAGCAGCCGTGGTCTATTTCGCAATTTTATGGCTCAGCGGTATCAGGCCCGACAGGCTCAAACGCACCTGACCAACATCGCATGAAAGTACATCGAATTATCTCAACACAAAGACGCTAAGACGCAGAGTACTCAAAGGTTTTTTATGTTGTGTTAGAAAAACCTAAGGAGCCAGGTAATAAATCGATTGAGATACTACCTGTAAAAGGCTTAGCGACCTTTGCGCCTTAGCGTCTTTGCGTTGAAAGTCCCTGGTTTGCGTCTTTGCGTTTAAGGCAATGTTTCTATCAGGCTCACAAGCAAACACTGATATACTACCGTTTTTCAAACAGTTACTAAGACCCTCGTTAACCATGCAGTTAGTTCGCGGCCTTCACAATCTGAAATCCGAGCACCGGAATTGTGCGCTAACCATCGGTAATTTTGACGGCGTTCACCAGGGACACCAGGCCCTGCTGCGCCTGCTGGCAGAAAAGGCCGGCGAGAATAAAGCTCCAGCCTGCCTGCTGAGCTTCGACCCTTTGCCACACGAGTATTTTTCTAAAAACAGGCCTGCACCTCGCCTGACCAGCGCCCGCGAACGCTATACCACCATTGTGGAACTGGATGAATCACTGCGCCCGGACATGCTGCTGATCCTGCGCTTCGATGATGCGCTGGCGCAACTGACGGCGGCAGAGTTTGTCACCCACGTTCTGGTTGATGCACTGGCTGTAAAAGCCGTCGTTGTCGGCGATGATTTCCGCTTCGGCAAAGGCCGCACGGGTGATTTTGATTACCTCAAAGCGGCTGGCGACAAATACGGTTTTGCAGTCTTGGCATTATCCACCCACAGCGTGGATAATATGCGCGTCAGCAGTACAGCTATACGCCAGGCCTTGCTGGATGATCGCCTGTCCGAAGCTGAACGCATGCTTGGCCGTCCTTATCGGATTTGCGGACGCGTTGCGCATGGCGACAAACGTGGACGCACGATTGGCTTTCCAACGGCCAATATTCGTTTGAACCGTCCGGCAATTCCACTCAGTGGCGTGTACTCTGTTACCCTGTGCTCGCCGGAACTGGGTAATGTGCCCGGCATTGCCAATATCGGCAAGCGCCCGACTGTTGATGGTGTAAGCGATCAGCTCGAAGTCCACCTGTTTGATTTTGATAAAGACATCTATGGGATGAATATCTGCGTGTCTTTTCACCATAAAATACGCGGCGAGAAAAAATTCGAATCATTCGAATTGCTCAAGCAACAAATAGAACTTGATTGTGTACGTGCAAGAG
>DAOWLL010000329.1 GCA_030641945.1 Gammaproteobacteria bacterium
AGAGAACACAGAGGTTTAATATTGTCACTCATCTTTCCACATCTAATCCAGGTCTTAGAGACAAGGGAAATAGATGATAAATGTAGGAGCGGCTTTAGCCGCGAAGAAAAACACAACCTCTGTGTTCTCTGTGTCCTCTGTGGCAAAACAACTAATTAACTTGGCGTTCTTTGCGTTGAAAACATCCTGCAGACACCTGCACTCTGCTGTTAATCAGCCAAGATGCTCCAGGCGAATACGCGCAACGCTGCCTTCAATATCGCTGAAGCTTTCAACTTCTGCTATTGCAGCATTGATATTGCGCTCTATTACTTTTTGCGTGAGCAGCACCAGGTGCACCTTGGCCACACCTTCTGCGGGTTCTTTCTGCAGCACCGCTTCAAGACTGATATTGTGCAGTGCAAATACCTCGGACACCTCGGCAAGTACACCCGGCTTGTCCAGTGCAGTCATGCGCAAATAGCAGGCGGTTTCAACATCTTCAATCGGCATGATGGCAATATCAGACATGTCATCCGCTTTGAAACCCAGTAGCGGCACTTTGTGACTGGCATCAATATCAATCGTACGCACGGTATCAATGATATCTGCAACAACTGCAGAGGCTGTCGGTTCGGCACCTGCCCCCGCCCCATAATACAGTGTCGGACCAACAGCATCGCCCTGCACCAGCACAGCGTTCATGACACCATCAACATTGGCAATCAGGCGTTTTTCAGGTATCAGGGTCGGGTGCACACGCAGCTCGATGCCATGACCGGTTTTACGCGTGATGCCGAGATGCTTGATTCGGTAGCCCAGTTCGCCGGCATAGTTAACATCTTCGGTGGTAATTTTGCTGATGCCTTCGGTATAGCACTTGTCAAATTGAAGTTCGATTCCATAAGCCAGCGACGCGAGTATTGTCAGCTTATGCGCCGCATCGATGCCTTCAACATCGAAAGTAGGATCCGCCTCGGCATAACCTAGTGCCTGTGCTTCTTTCAGAACATCGTCAAAATTCCGGCCCTTGTCGCGCATTTCAGTCAGTATGAAATTACCGGTACCATTGATGATGCCGGCGATCCATTTGATCCTGTTGGCAGCCAGCCCTTCTCGTACAGCTTTTATGATAGGTATACCGCCGGCTACTGCAGCCTCGTATGCGACATTCACACCCCTGGCCATTGCAGCCTGCATGATTTCAGGACCGTGCGTAGCAATCAATGCCTTGTTGGCGGTAACCACGTGTTTGCCATTTTCAATCGCTTTCATCACCAGGTCTTTCGCCAGTGTATAGCCACCTATCAATTCAACGACGATTTCCACATCCGGGTCGTTCACAACCTCAAATGCATCTTCGGTCAGTTTCACCTTGCTGGCATCCAGAATAGACTGATTGGCTATACCCAGACCTGCGGCATGCGTAATTTCTATGCTGCGGCCAAGACGGCGCTGAATCTCATCAGCATTCCTGAGTAATACCGCAGCAGTACCACCACCAACTGTTCCCAGGCCCAGCAGGCCAACCTTTGCAGCGTCCAACGGGATCTCCACTATCAGGTTAAATAAAGCAGCGCATTCTACTGCATATCCCCGCTGGCGTATAATAGGGTGATGAAATTCAGCGAAGACAAGATCAACCAGGGATACTATGTCAGTGGCTATGAAGAGGGCACAATCCTTGTCAACGGCAGCCCCAAAACAGCCAGTTTCATCATCTCGCTAGAAAAATTGATCGATAACTGGGCACCCGCCCACATTGATGAGCTGTGTACACAACACATGCATCCGCTGCTGGAACTGCAACCGGAACTGGTATTGATCGGTACTGGAGAAGCACTGAAGTTTCCTTCTATAGAGCACTACGCCTGCCTTATCCAGCACAATATCGGTGTCGAAATCATGGATAGCGCCGCTGCCTGCCGCACCTACAACATCCTTGTGGGTGAAGGCCGCAAAGTTGCAGCCGGGATAATTCTAGGCGCAAGAAATAAGACGTAGGAGCGGCTTCAGCCGCGAATGACAACCTCTAGTCATCAACACATTATTTCACCGCAGAGGCGCTGAGACGCAGAGGAAATATTTAAAATGCGGGTGTCAAATCATTAGTACATACATTCTTACCCCGGGTTATGCAGGTTGAATAGCTGTAGTTCTGTAGGGTGGGCAAAGCCCACCCTACGCAGTGAAGTTTGCTCCTGCAAAAATATTGATGACATGGATATATACAACTGCAGATCAGTTCTCTGCGCCTCCGCGCCTCTGCGGTAAATCACAGCTGTATTGTCACCCACAAAAAAAGCCGGCCTGTTGATACAGGCCGGCTGAGAAGCATTATGCAGAGTAGTAGCTAATCTTCCTGGAACAGCAGCTGCTCGGTAAAGCCCTGGTTTTCCAGAATCTTGCGAAGCTGCTTCAAGGCATCCATCTGAATCTGTCTTACACGCTCACGGGTCACACCCAGTTCACGCCCAACATCTTCGAGTGTGGTGCGTTCATGGTTGTATAAGCCAAAGCGGCGTATCAGCACTTCGCGTTGTTTCTCTTCGAGCTGGTCCAGCCAGACTTCCAGGTTTGACATCACATCTTCGTTCTGCAGCATTTCCGGTGGTGCCGGAATACGGTCATCAGCAACGATTTCCAGAAGCGGGCGATCATTCTCTTTGCCTACAGGCACATCGACCGAGGTAACGCGATCACGCAGACCCAGCATTTTTTCGACACCGGCAACAGGCTTGTTCACCATCTTGGCGATGTCTTCTGCTGTCGGTTCTTTGTCCATCTCCTGCTCCAGCTTGCGTGCTGCGCGCAGATAGACATTAAGTTCTTTGATAACGTGGATTGGGAGACGAATCGTTCGCGTCTGGTTCATCAGTGCACGTTCAATTGTCTGACGAATCCACCAGGTGGCATAGGTAGAGAAACGGAAACCTTTTTCAGGATCAAATTTTTCAACTGCCCTGATCAAACCCAGGTTGCCTTCTTCAATCAGATCGAGAAGTGCAAGACCCCGGTTCATATAGCGGCGTGAAATTTTTACCACAAGACGAAGATTGCATTCAATCATCTTCTTGCGGGCCTCCATATCACCTTTGAGAGCGAGGCGCGAATAGAAAACTTCTTCTTCAGCCGTTAATAGCGGAGAACCTTCTATCTCTCTGAGATAGAGGCGCGTGGCATCAAGCTCTTTACGATTAACCTTGGCATCGATATCCGCATCTCCAGTCTTACCGCTGGTTGCCTTGGCTTTTTTCTTTGGTGGAACTTTCTCTTCTTTGTCGACATCGACATCATCCAGGTTGATATCGTCATCATGCTCGAGATCACTCTGTGTCACGACGCTGAGTCCTTCAATACTCTCTCCTGAGTCTGCAAT
>DAOWLL010000064.1 GCA_030641945.1 Gammaproteobacteria bacterium
CCTGAATTGATGGTTTGCCATTCTCCGGATATGGCATCTGGAAGGCAGCGCCCACAACCATTGGAGCCGCATTCCTGGGGTCTGTACGTTTGATGGTAACCGAATCTTCTACGACTTGATTGTCCGCCAGCACACTTTCAGCTGAAGTACCTGCGATGATTTGATTTTTCGCTTCTTCTGCTGCAGCCATAGTGGCGCCATGCGCGGCCTTCATGCGCAGAATATTCTCTATATCTGATCTCACTTCCTGCAGCGGCTTGCTACTGGCTGGCTCATGTTTAAGCACGCGCAATACGGCAACATGATTCGGTGTTATTTCGATGACATCACTGTTTAAACCTTCTTCTATTACTGAAGAGGAAAAAGCTGCATTACGGAATTTCTGATTTTCAGCTATACCGGTTGCGGAATCACGTGTAAACAACTCTGTTTTTTCAGGTTGTTTATTGACTGCATCAACAACAGCATCGAGACTGTCTGGATTTTCATAGGCGGTGACAGCCATATTTTCTGATAAATCATAGAACATACCGCTAATAGCATCCTGTTTAAGCTCCTGCTCGAACTCAGTGCGCTTTTCGGCAAATGCCTGCAGCTCAGGTGTGCGGATATCGTCAAGCTTTATCAGGTGTAATCCAAACTGCGTTTCCACAATACCACTGACCTCACCCTTGTTCATACTGAACAGCGCATCTTCAAATGGCTTGACCATCTCACCTGTTGTTACCCAGCCCAGGTCGCCGCCCTGCTTCGCCGAACCGGGGTCTTCAGAATATTCGCGCGCAAGGTCCTCAAATGACCCGCCATCATTTATTTTTTGCTGCAACTCCTGTATTCGCGGCATTAATGCTTCCTTGCTCTTTTCTGCCGAAGTGCCGATTTGAATCAATATATGACGTGCTTTGCGATCCTCTTTTGCAAGGATGCTTTGCTTGTAGTCGTCATACATCACAGTCAGTTTTTCTTCATCGACATTAATACTATCGGCAAGATCATCACTGGTAACTTCAACGTATTCGACACTGACCATTTCTGGCGTCATGTATCGATCACTGTTGGTATTGTAGAATTCTTCGATATCCTGATCGGTAACAACAATATCAGCTGAGTCTTTATCAATTTTGAATTTAATCACACGGATATCGCGTTCCTGTTGCTCAAGCGCTGCAAGCCGGCGAACCTCTTCATCCGTCAATATTGCCGATGCAACTATTGCATTCTGTTTCTGCAACACTCGCAATTCATTTCTGAGCCTCAATTCATATTGACTGGTCGTCATACGATTTGAAGCAATAACATTTTCAAAATAATCTCTGTCAAATTTTCCATCACGGCTAAACAGGGCTGCAATGCTTTGTTTCAAACTGTTGTCGGAAATTCTGTATCCGGATGAATAGCTGTTTTCTTCAAGAACGACAGAATTTATCAGTTGATCGAGTACCTGTGTTTTGATTTGCTCATTGGAATATGGCAGCGCGCTGCCAAACTGCTGGTTCAATCTTGCAAGCTGATTCGAGTAGGCATTCTCAAACTGAAATACAGGTATCTCTTCTCCATTCACAACTGCTGCGAACTGTTTGCCGCCACCACCGATGTAGGACTCTATTCCCCAAAATGCGAAAGGAATAGTAATCATAATAATGACCAATGCGCCTAACCAGCCCTTGATGCGATCGTTGATAGCCTGCAGCATGATTCAGATTGCTCTTTTGTAATTTATGAATTGAGTATGGATTATACAGATTGTATCAAACAGCAGAAACCACACGAGTTGTCGTTTTAACGAAAACTCGTTTATGTGGCTTGCTGAATGAACTATTTGGCGGAGCGGACGGGACTCGAACCCGCGACCCCCGGCGTGACAGGCCGGTATTCTAACCAGCTGAACTACCGCTCCAAATGGTGGGTGCTGAGGGGATCGAACCCCCGACATTCGCCTTGTAAGGGCGACGCTCTACCAGCTGAGCTAAGCACCCCTACTGAAAGAGCGCGCTAGTTTACGGTATCTTTCAGCGCTTTGCCAGGCTTAAATGCAGGCACATTTGCTGCTGCAATCTGGATTTCTGCGCCTGTTTGTGGGTTACGGCCAGTACGAGCTGCACGCTTACGAACTAAAAAAGTACCAAAGCCAACAACGCTAACCTGATCACCAGATTTCAGTGCATTTGAGATAGCACCAATTACAGCATCAAGTGCGCGTGCTGAGTCAGCTTTAGACAAATCTGCTGCGTCAGCAACAGTATCAACCAGTTCGGATTTATTCATTGATAGTATTTCCCATGAGGTGTTGTAAATAGTTATTAATATTGAGCCACTGTTATTATTTTATATATCCCTTGATAATCAGGCAGTGTAAAAACTGTAGATGTAAATGGCTGTGTTTTTATACCAGCCAGTGGCACAGTATGTCAATGATTACGTACAAAAAAACTGCAGTTTTATCGGGAAAAAACGATATTTTTAATAAATAAACACATGCAGCAGCGTGCGCTATTGCATGTGTTTATTATCTAATGCTAATGCTTAATGATGGCGAACACCATCCCTGTTCTTTTTACCCTTTCCCTGATTACTTGCTTTTCTGTCACTTGCCGACTTTTCTTCAAGTGGAGTCGGCAATTCCAGCAATGCGTCTTCAAGCACCTGGTCTATCCAGCGAACCGGCTTGATCTCGAGTTTGGCCATGATATTCTTCGGCATCTCAACCAGGTCTTTTCTGTTTTCCTCAGGGATCAGAACCTTCTTGATTCCAGCCCTGTGGGCAGCCAGCAATTTTTCTTTCAAGCCACCGATCGGAAGCACCTCACCGCGCAAAGTAATTTCACCCGTCATCGCCACATTGGCATGTACGGGTATACCGGTTAATACAGATGCAATTGCAGTACACATACCGATACCCGCACTTGGACCGTCTTTGGGTGTTGCACCTTCGGGCACATGGATATGAATATCGATGTCATCCTGAAAATCCGGTTCAAGACCCAGTGCAGCTGAACGGCTACGCATAACAGTCATTGCCGCCTGGATAGACTCCTGCATGACATCACCCAGCTGACCGGTAAAAGACAGCTTGCCTTTACCCGGTACCACAGCTGATTCAATGGTAAGTAATTCACCACCGACTTCGGTCCAGGCAAGGCCGTTTACCAGGCCAACCTGATCATTTTCCTCGGCCTCACCATAACGGAAGCGATGAACGCCAAGGTATTTCTCAATATTGCGAGAAGTTACAGAGGTCGCCTTGTCTGTTGGTTTAAGTACAGCACTTTTCACGACCTTGCGGCAGATCTTGGCGATTTCGCGCTCCAGGCTGCGCACACCGGCTTCACGCGTGTACAGGCGCACGATATCATGCAGTGCTGAATCACTGACCTGCAACTCTGTATCTTTCAGGCCGTTGTTTTCCATCTGTTTGGGCAACAGAAAGTTTCGCGCAATCGCTACTTTTTCGTCCTCGGTATAACCCGGCAAACGAATGACTTCCATACGATCAAGCAGCGGCGCGGGAATATTCATGCTATTGGCAGTGGCCACAAACATGACATCGGACAAATCAAAATCCACTTCAAGATAATGATCAGCAAATGTGTGATTCTGTTCTGGATCGAGCACTTCCAGCAGTGCCGATGCGGGATCGCCCCTGAAATCCGCCGCCATCTTGTCGATCTCATCCAGCAGGAACAATGGATTACGTGTACCCACCTTACTCAAGTTCTGGATAACCTTGCCAGGCAACGAACCGATATAGGTTCTGCGGTGGCCACGAATTTCTGATTCGTCGCGCACACCACCAAGCGCCATGCGCGTATATTTACGATTAGTTGCCCGCGCAATGGACTGACCCAATGATGTCTTACCGACACCCGGAGGGCCTACAAGACAGAGAATCGGACCTTTCAGCTTTTTAACGCGCTGCTGTACAGCAAGATATTCAAGAATACGCTCCTTGACCTTCTCCAGGCCATAGTGGTCGTCATTCAGTATCTGCTCGGCCTCGTTCAGGTCGTTACTGATTTTGGATCTTTTCTTCCACGGACAGTCAGCAAGCCAGTCGATGTAATTACGCACAACAGTCGCTTCTGCAGACATCGGCGACATCATTTTCAGCTTGTTGAGTTCATTGGTTGCCTTCTTCTTGGCTTCCTTGGACATGCCGGCCTTCTCGACTCGCTGCTCCAGCTCCTCGATTTCATTAGGCGCATCTTCCATGTCACCCAGTTCTTTCTGGATGGCTTTCATCTGTTCGTTCAGATAGTACTCACGCTGGCTTTTCTCCATTTGCTGCTTGACACGTCCGCGGATGCGTTTTTCGATTTGCAGCAAATCGATTTCACCATCGATCAGCTTCATCAGGTACTCAAGCCTTTCATGCACATCGATAATCTCGAGAATCTTCTGTTTTTCATCGAGTTTTAACGACATGTGAGCTGCAATGGTATCTGACATACGTGATGGTTCGTCTATACCTGACAGCGATGTAAGAATTTCAGCGGGTACCTTTTTATTCAGCTTAACGTATTGATCAAATGCACCCAGGATTGAGCGGGAAAGAATTTCCAGTTCCTTGTCTTCGATCGACACTTCATTTTCGAGCATTGTATATCCGGCAACGAAGAATTCATCACCATCCCTGAGGTTATGTACACGTGCACGCTGTACACCCTCGACCAGGACCTTGATAGTGCCGTCTGGCAGCTTCAGCAGCTGCAAGATGGTGGCCATGGTGCCAATTTCATGGACATCATCGACTGTCGGTTCATCAATATCCGCACTTTTCTGGGCAACCAGTAGAATCTGTTTATTGTCCTGCATGGCAGCATCGAGCGCCTGAATGGATTTCTCACGGCCGACGAACAAAGGTATTACCATGTGTGGATAAACCACGACATCTCTTAGCGGTAACACGGGAACTTCAGTTGCGAGTGGATTCAAATCGTTTTGATCAGTAGCAGTGGCCATAAGTGCCTCAAAAGGTTGTTTCCTTGTTTATGTGGTCAGATTCAAAGACTTCAAGCCTTGGTCTGCCGTTTATTATTGTTCTTGCGACACCTGAAGCTTTTCGCCGCCTTCATAAACGAGGAAGGGCTTGTTGATGCCTTCAATGACAGACTCATCGATAACCACCTTGGCGACAGCTTCCTGTGATGGCAGCTCATACATGGTATCGAGTAATACGTTTTCCAGAATTGTACGAAGACCTCGAGCACCCGTTTTGCGCCGCATTGCCTTTCTCGCGATCGCCCTTAAGGCATCATCGCGCAATTCAAGCTCACAGCCTTCCATTTCGATCATCTTCGCATATTGTTTAGCGAGCGCATTTTTTGGCTCTTTCAGGATGGTAACCAGGGCGTCCTCATCCAGTTCTTCCAGCGTCGCTATTACGGGCAGACGGCCTACAAACTCAGGGATCAGCCCGTACTGGATCAGGTCATCTGCCTCCAGATCTTCAAGCACTTCGGATGCGCTTATCTCATCATCCTTACTGCGTACCTCGGCACCGAAACCAATGCCACTTTTCTCGGAGCGGTCCCTGACAACCTTGTCGAGGCCTGAAAATGCGCCACCGCAAATGAAGAGTATCCTTGCAGTATCAACCTGCAGGAACTCCTGCTGCGGATGCTTGCGCCCACCCTGGGGCGGAACTGAGGCAATGGTACCTTCGATAAGCTTGAGCAATGCTTGCTGTACACCCTCACCCGATACATCACGGGTGATAGATGGGTTATCTGACTTGCGCGAGATCTTGTCTATCTCATCAATATAAACAATACCGGTCTGTGCTTTTTCAACGTCATAATCGCACTTTTGCAGAAGTTTCTGGATGATGTTTTCAACGTCCTCACCAACATAACCGGCCTCGGTTAATGTTGTTGCATCAGCAATAGTGAATGGTACATTCAGCAGACGCGCCATGGTTTCCGCCAGCAGGGTTTTACCCGAGCCTGTGGGACCAATGAGCAGAATATTACTCTTGGAAAGTTCGATATCGTCTTTCTTGTGCTTAACTTCAAGACGCTTGTAGTGATTGTAGACCGCGACTGACAACACCTTCTTGGCGCGCTCCTGGCCAATCACGTAATCGTTCAAAATGCCATTGATTTCCTGCGGGGTTGGCAATTTGCGAATCGCGGTGGTGGATTCCTCTTCCATCTCTTCGCGAATGATGTCATTGCACAGCTCGACACATTCATCACAGACATAAACCGAAGGTCCCGCAATCAGTTTCTTAACCTCGTGCTGACTTTTGCCACAGAATGAGCAATAAAGAAGCTTTTCGGTATCGTTACCTGAATGGTTTTTGTCGTCGCTCATGAATACCCCTTAGTTATGGCTACAAACCTACATTGCCAATTTCGCGTGGCGCATGCAAGTTTTTACGAAGGTTACGATATTTATATAGACAATAGCGCAATTCGATAATTTCATCAGGCATTTCCGGACAAAACCGCCATTTTTTTAGGTCAAACTGCAAAAATACAGCAACTCGGGTGTATTTTTAACGCCTTAAGCACGAATATTGAGTACTTCGTCGATTATTCCATAATCAGCTGCTTCCGAGCTGTCCATAAAATTATCACGTTCGGTATCATCTCCAATCTTTTCAATAGCCTGGCCGGTATGGTCGGACAATATCTTGTTCAATTGATCGCGAATTTTGAGGATCTCGCGCGCATGAATGTCGATATCCGAGGCCTGACCCTGGAAACCGCCCAGTGGCTGATGAATCATAACGCGTGAATGCGGCAGGCAATAGCGCTTGCCCTTGGTACCGCCTGCCAGTAATATTGCGCCCATGCTGGCCGCCTGTCCGACACACAGGGTGCTGATGTCAGCTTTGACGAACTGCATGGTGTCGTAAATAGCCAGTCCGGCGGTAACGACACCACCTGGAGAGTTAATGTAGAGCGATATATCCTTGTCCGGATTTTCTGATTCCAGGTACAGCAACTGAGCAACAACCAGGTTGGCCACATGATCATCAATAGGCCCGACAACGAAAATCACCCGCTCCTTGAGCAAGCGTGAGTAAATATCGTAAGAACGTTCCCCGCGTGAGGTCTGCTCGACGACCATTGGAATCAAATTCAGCGCCTTGGTATTCAGCGCACCTTCAGAGTGATCTTTATATTGCATGTCAGTTACCTGAAAAATGTTTGGAAACAACTGTTATTGACAGCTGATTTATTGTGCCGCATTCATTAGATCATCGAACGAGCGTTCGGTTTCAATAACCTCTGCCTGGTCCACAATCCAGTCGACCACCATGTCTTCCATTACCAGCGTTTCGATGCTCCTTAACAACTGCGGGTTACTCTGATAATAGCGGACAAACTCGTCCGGGTCTTCATAATCTTTCGACATTGCTTCAACTCTTTCACGCACTTTTTCTGCATCAGGTTGAAGAGCTGCGGTTTTCACCGCCTCGGCCAATATCAGACCAAGTTTCACGCGGCGCTTTGCATCATCGGTATAAGCCTCAACAGGCTGTTCAGATCCAGGTAACTGGACTGCGGTCTGTTTCTGCAATGTTTCTGCTTCCTCGCGAACAATCGCTGCTGGAACGTCAATCGGATTTTTTTCGATCAACTGCTCCATAACCTCATTTTTCAACTCGGTTCGAATGCGGTTATCAAGCTCGCGTTCCATATTGCCACGAATATCTCCACGTAATTTATCTGTGCTGCCGTCTTCAACACCGAATGATCTGGCAAACTCTTCATCAACCTCCGGCAATGA
>DAOWLL010000326.1 GCA_030641945.1 Gammaproteobacteria bacterium
TCGCTACACATCTGTGGATTAACTCGGATTTTTTCTGAGTTAATCCATCCAGGCTACATAACTGTTTTAACGAATCACAATATTACTTGCCACGCCGGGTGGCTTTCGATCAGTGATAACGATTTTTTCAGCAGACTGATGCCTGGCTCTGTACGGTGCCAGGTTGATGCCCCCGAAGGATGCGGCAATGGGATGACATCGATTAATCCCCCATTCTCCTCAAGCTCAAACTCATGGCCGATGACATCAACAAGCCTGCCAACATCCATGAACTGCTCGATGGCGAGCTTGCCAACCGGTATGATTAACTGCGGGCGCAGCAACTCAATTTCAGCATCGAGCCAACTCGAACAATTCTGTATTTCTTCTTCAGACGGAACACGGTCACCACCTTTGGGGTTTTTCCCCGGGAAGCACCTGCACACCGCCGCCATGTAAACACGCTGGCGGAACACATCTTCTTCCAGGCCGATGGAAGCAAACCATTTGAACATTGTTTTGCCCGCTGTCCATGCAAACGGTTTTCCCATGATCCCTTCTTTATCACCCGGCGCCTGGCCTACCAGCAATACTTTTGAAGCAACCGCCTGACCCGTTACAACGGGAGGAACCATGTCTACGCATTGCCTGCACTTCTTAAGCAGCTGTTGATGTTTTTTTATTTCTGAATTTAATAACTTGCCCATAACGCGGTTCAGCTTGGATATTCCCGTAAAAGTCGTGATAATACTACGACTACCAAGATAGCGAACAAACATGGAACTACTCGAGACCCTTTATTCCTTTGCCCTTGAACGGATTGAGCAATTTTCCACGATCCAGGGAGGCCTGCAGATTGCCGATGTAATTATCTGCGGCGCACTGGCTGCACTCACGCATAAACACTGGCAACAATTCATTACCCGGCTTGTTGGCAACTTCGAGCAACAGGGTTTCATTCGTTTTATATTGCGTGGCACCAATCGCATTGCTTTCCCGATGAGCATGCTGCTGTATCTGCTACTGACCCGTTTTATTCTTGATCAGTTTGGAGTTAACACAGCAGTACTCGATATATTTACCCCGCTTTTGCTTTCACTCGCAGGTATTAAACTGGGTGTATATATCTTGCGCACGGGATTTTCCCCCAGTCCTGCCTTGCGCGAATGGGAATATGTCTTTAGCTTAATAGTCTGGGGTGTGCTTGCATTACACCTGGTAGGCTGGTTGCCTGATGTGATCAAAGCCATGGATGAGCTCGCTTTTACCTTTGGCGACACCCGCTTTTCTGTTCTTGCATTACTGGAACTCGCAACATCCATTCTTGTATTCATTGTCCTGGCCACCTGGCTAACACGATTTATAGAATCACGCACAAGGCGCTCGCAACACCTCAACCCGAGCATGCAGGTAGTACTGACAAAAACCAGCAAGTTTGTCATCTACGGGTTGGCTATTCTGTTCGCATTACAGGCTGTAGGTATTGATTTCACGGCCTTTGCCGTGTTCAGTGGCGCGGTCGGTGTTGGTATCGGTTTTGGCCTGCAGAGAATTTTCAGCAATTTCATCAGCGGATTTATCCTTATCTTTGATCGCTCAATCAAGCCAGGTGATGTGATTACGATTGGCGACCGTTTTGGCTGGGTGCAGGAACTGAATGCGCGCTATGTCGTGGTGCGCGATCGTGACGGGGTAGAGTCATTGATACCAAATGAAAACCTGATCACCAGCGAAGTAACCAACTGGAGCTATTCAGATCGTAGTGTACGCCGGCGCTTACCCGTCTCAATCAGCTACCACGACGATCCCGAACTTGCCATGAGCCTGATGGTTGAATCCGCGCAGGAACATCCTCGTGTATTAATGACCCCAGAACCGGTGGCCAGGCTGCTCAGGTTCGGTGATAACGGTATCGAACTCGAACTGCGTATCTGGATCGAGGATCCTGAGAACGGTGTCGCTAATGTCTGCTCTGATATCAACCTGGCTTTCTGGAAACGCTTCAAGGCGCATGATATAAGCATTCCGTTTCCGCAGAGAGATGTACATATTCAGGCCAGCCCTGAATCTATATAAAACCCTGATCTTGGTCATGAATTGAAATGACCAGTTAAGGTATAATATAAGCGTTTACTTATAAACTTGTTTTATGGGTTTCTTCAAATGCGTGCATTAACTTCTTTTCTCGTTTTTCTATTTATTTCAATAGCCAGCATTAATGCCAGGGCTGATGTTCTGGTACTGGTTCATGGCTATCTTGCCAGTGCGGATTCATGGGAATTCAGTGGCATCAACAGCCTGCTCGATGCCAATGGCTGGAAACGCGGGGGCCTGATCACTTCGGCGCCTGCGACTGCTGCGCCTGTCTACGTTGGCCCCGGCAAGGATGCAGCCAACAAGGTATATGTTGTTGATCTTCCTGCAGAAGCTCCGATTGCTGTGCAGACAGACCAGTTTCTCGGCATGCTGGCGACCATCCAGGCCATGCACCCTGATGAAAGCCTGATCATCGTTGGCCACTCGGCCGGTGGAATCGTTGCTCGCATGGCACTGGTCAGAGGCAACGTCCAGAACGTCAAGGCACTGATTACCATCGCCAGCCCGCATGTAGGCACCACCCTGGCCAACCGGGCGATAGAGGCAACAGATGAATCGGGCATGTTTGGAGGGATAAAGAGCTTCTTCGGTGGCAGTGGTTACGACACCCTGCGGCGTTCGCGCGGATTATTATTCGACCTCGCGCACCCATATCCCGGCAGCCTGCTTTACTGGCTTAATTCGCAACAACATCCCGACATCAAGTATGTTTCAATTGTACGACTCAATCGCGTCGGTTTCGCTGGTGATGAGCTTGTTCCAGGCTACAGCCAGGATATGAATAATGTTCCAAGCTTACAGGGCAGCAGTTCGGTCTTCATCACACCGGCAGGACATACCCTGGTCGCTCAGGACGGAAGCACGCTATTGCAGATATTGAATGAGCTGTATGATTCAAAGCCAGAAGACGACGACTCCGTTACCTGACAACTTGAATGACAGGCAATACTGATTCTGAAACAAATTCAAAACTTGATCCGTGTTGGGGCGAGCCAACCCCAACGCACGGTCCTCACCTACTCGCCAGCTTCAAACCACGCACAACCGATGTACTGATAACAACTGCAACAACAAAAAACAGTTCACCACAGAGGCACAGAGGTCACAGAGAAATACTTGTTATGTTCTTGATGTTTCAGCCTGGCAAGCCAGAATAAAGCCTGGCAGTTGTCAGTATGTTAAGGACTAAAAACAATTTAGCGCACTTCGCGTTGTTTGCGGCTAATTTGAACTTTGCATTAAGATTTGCCGCAAACAACGCAAAGTGCGCGAATATTTTTTATTAAAATTGGATATTTTCTCTGTGTGCTCTGTGCCTCTGTGGTGAA
>DAOWLL010000578.1 GCA_030641945.1 Gammaproteobacteria bacterium
ATACGGACCCCATAAAGCACCACTTGCCCTGACTATGCTAGACTTCTCGGCCGCCCTAAATATTCCAGGTTTCTTTACACTTTGAAATAAATATTCGAATATTTATTGGACATATTTTGCACAAAGCTGCGAGCCGCATGCGTATCACACTGTTTTTGTTTAGAATATTTATTGTTGGCATAAAAGTTGGATAATTACAATCAGGAGCAACTATTTTGGATACAGGATCAATGACTCATTTTTGTAAATACCCCTGGCTAGCCATCCTGGTTGTTACAGCGGCTTTGATGCAAACGGCTGGCGCTGTGCCATCTGCCACCCTGTTCGACAACTATGAAGGTTCTGATTCTCACGGTTATGGGGATGTGATAGGCAACACTGGCAACTTCGAGATTACAAGCATGGATGTTTACCTGTCGGGCAACATGCTAAGCGTAAGCATTCTGACCACATTTGCTGGCAAGGGTGATAATCATCTATTTGACAGCCTGACGAATGGTAATGGCATTGGCTATGGCGATTTATTCCTGAGCAGCTCATGGACACCTTATGGCACCGCCCCATATAGTGCTGATGACACCTACACCGGCACTGCCTGGACATATGGCTTTGCGCTGGACGATCGCTGGATGAACGAAAACTCAGCCGGAACAGGCACACTCTACAGCTTGAACTCTGCCAACTATGACAACGATATCAATACAAACAACAATCCAGATGCCTTGTTGAGTGATGATTTCCTCACTGGGGGCACTTTTCGCAATGATCAGGAAGTTGCAGTAGATGTGACTGACGAGAAAATCCAGAACGGCGAGATCTCAGAAATTGCCGGCAGCAGCAGCTGGAACATTGATGTGGCAAACAGCAGAGTGAATTTTCTGATCGATCTGACCGGTACCGATCTTCTGCTGGGAGACGAAATAGCCCTTCATTGGGGCTTCACCTGCGCTAATGACGTGATCGAAGGCGCCTATTCTGTACCAGAGCCGAACATTCTTGCACTACTAGGCATTGGTTTTTTGGCAATAAGCCTGCGTCAATTCATTACCAGGAAATAATACTGGTGGTATCAAGGTAAAAACTCGCCTAATAACGAGTTTTTACCCTTAATCAAAAAGCATAAAACACTACTATTTTAACCAGAAGGTTGCGACGTCATTATCCGGCTTACTTATACACTTGTAAGCACTTCCGTTGAATATGCACTCTCACGCCCATCCATGTCGTATGTCGTGACAACAATATAATAGGTGTCCGCTGCTAGACTGCTCAATATAACTTGCATGGTATTACTATCAGCGATATCGACTTTATTAGTGTAATTACCTGCAGACGTACCAAAATAAACCCGGTAACCGGCTATTTCAGACATTGAAATTGGTGTCCCATCCTCTCTTTCCACAGGAGCTACCCAGGATAAAGCAACCTCTTTGATGCCGGCTCCTGACGACGGTCCTGCGCCTGTAGCGCCGTTGTAGTTCTCCTCAGTGCTGCATGCGGTCAGCAAGAGTGGAATATATAATACAAATAGGCTCTTAGATATTATCGAATTAAACAAGGGAGGAATTGTCATTGTTGCTCTCCTACTGGATTGGCACTCTTACTGGTTGCGTGCAGCTCCGAGGAGAACTTCAACGGCTCTACAGGCTCAGGGGTGTCTTCTGGTGCCGGCATCAAAGAGCTGACTTTATCCTGGGTTGCCCCTGTGGAAAGAGAAGACGGGACACCAATCGCAATGGCCGAGATTGCCGGTTACCGAATTTATTTTGGGGCGTCTGCGGGTAATTACACTAATGAAATCGACGTTGCCGATAG
>DAOWLL010000218.1 GCA_030641945.1 Gammaproteobacteria bacterium
AATTAATATATATGTTAAATTAACAAATATATTAATTTGTGTGAGGCTGCAATGTCTGAACAAGCTATCGATGACGCTATTTTCACCTGGCTCAGGCAATTGAAAATGAAGCCTGGTATTGGTATGAGCTGGATCAGGGCGGTTCGTACACAGCGAGGCATACTGGGAAAGCAACTCGCTAAAAAGATGCATGTCAGTCCGGCGAGGATTTCTATACTGGAGAAAGATGAGCAGCGCGGTGCAGTCACACTGAAGATGATGCAGAAGGCTGCTGACGCGCTTGATTGTCAATTTGTCTATGCATTTGTCCCAAAATCTGCGCAACAGCCTAAACCCAAGATTCGCCTCGATTCGGCACATATGAAAGAGGCTAAAGGCCGCCAGGTTTCTGATCTGCAGCAGGAATACCAGCGCAGTCTGTTGAGAACGATTCGTGACTGAAACATGTATAATCGGCCGCTAATATAACAATGGCCACATCAGCGGTTTTGAACCGGGTGTCTCATTTCAAAACATCTCAGCGCTCACAGGATCAACTTTGTCGTACCATCAACTTGAACAACGATTGTCCGCGATAATTAATTCAGGACAGGCCGTCACTTTATCACAGTCAAAGATTGGCATCGAAAAGGAAAGTTTGCGTGCGGCTGAAACCGGTGGGATATCCCAGACAATCCATCCTCAGTCACTGGGGTCGCCGTTAACCAACCCCTATATCACCACTGATTTTTCTGAAGCGATGATGGAGCTGATTACTCCTCCCTGTGATTCAATTGAGCAGGCGCTGGATTTTTTGAACGATCTACAGGTGTTTGTTTATTCTCACTTAAGAGAAGAAATTCTGTGGGCGACAAGCATGCCCTGTGTTGTAGAAAGTGGTGACAGTATCCCTGTTGCACGCTATGGTAAATCCAATGCCGGCATAATGAAGACAGTATATCGTCGTGGTCTGGGTAATCGCTACGGCCGCACCATGCAGGTGATTGCCGGCGTTCATTTCAATTACTCGTTTTCAGACAGTTTCTGGGCTATATACCAGCACATCGAAAAGGATAAGCAGCAGAGGCAGTCATTCATTTCAAACCGGTATATGTGCCTGATCAGGAACATGCTGCGTTATGGCTGGTTGATACCTTATTTGTTTGGTGCTTCACCGGCTGTGTGCAAATCTTTTCTTCACGGAAAGCCATCCATGCTGTCTTCATTCAATGAAAATACGGTGTATGAACCCTATGCTACTTCACTGCGCATGGGGGATATCGGCTACACCAATAACAAGGAGAGCATGGCAGGAATCAAGGCTAACTATGACAGTCTTGATGCTTATATCGAGAGCTTGAGATGTGCTATCAAAACGCCATTTGATGAATATGAAAAAATCGGGGTCAAGGTTGATGGTGAATATCGCCAGCTAAATGCCAACATTCTGCAAATTGAAAACGAGTATTACAGTACAGTCCGTCCAAAACAGGTGTTGCGTGATAACGAAAAGCCAACCAATGCATTAGAACAACGTGGTATTGAATATATAGAAATAAGGTCTATTGATGTTAACGCGTTTGATCCATTAGGCATCAATGAAGAGCAATTGCGATTCCTTGAGATCTTTGTTCTGTTCTGTCTGCTGCAGGAAAGTCCAGTCTTATCGCCAGATGAGGTCAATGAAATTGACATGAACTTTGTACAGGTTGCCCATATGGGACGAGAGCCTGGCATCAGGCTTTCGTGCGATGATGAATCAATTGAATTGAAACCCTGGGCGAGTGAGCTGTTAGCTGCGATGCAGGGTGTAGCTCAATTGCTGGATGGTGCGCATGACAGCATGGCTTATTCACAGAGCCTTGCCAGTCAGCTTGACTGTGTGCTTGATCCTGCGAGGACAACGTCTGCCCGAATGTTGAATGAAATGCGAAACAGTAGCGAGGGTTTCTTTCATTTCGCAAGACGCATGTCACTGGAGCATCATAGTTACTTCAATACACTGACACTGACAAAGGATAGACAGCATCTGTTCGAGCAAGCCGCAAATGATTCAATTGCACAACAACTTCGTATCGAAGCTGAAGATAACATTGGCTTCGATGAATACCTCAGGCACTACTTTGCGCAATAGTGCCAACATAAAATATAATCGAATTTCCGTAATCCCAGGTTGATTAAATGTTTAACTGGATAGACAAGTTACCTGTAAAGGCGCTGCTCGTTGTGGCAGTTTTATTTGCTCTCGCCCCGTTTCAGCCCGAGCCACATCTGTTTGAGAAACTCAGGATGTTATCGGAGGGGGTATTAACCAGGCCGATTGATATCTTTGATTTATTCATGCACAGTTTCCCTCTAGTGCTGCTGGTGATTCGATTAATCAGAATTCAGATGAGTAAATGACAAGAACTATCTGTTGCATCATGTTATCGCTTTCTGCATTAATGGCTTTGCCATTAAAGGCGAGTGATGTTTCGGAAGCGATACACGCCATGCGCGCCGGCAACTTTGCCGAGGCATACTGCGTGCTTAAACCGTATGCGGAATCCGGGGATGCGGAAGCGCAATACAATATAGGCTGGATGTACCTTAATGGCTACGGGCTTATGATGAACGACAGCCTGGCACTGGAATGGTGGCAACGTGCATCCGACCAGGGTTATATAGATGCAAGTTTTTCAATTGCCATGCTATACAGCCTTGGAGAAGGCCAGGTCGGACAGGACATGGACAAGGCCATTGAATATTACCTGATGGCCGTCGAGGATGGTCATGAAGATGCCAATATGATTATTCGCTCCATGCTGGCCAGAAATGATAAAGCGGTTCGTGAGCGCAAGCGCGAAATCATCCGTACTTACGGTTACCTGCTGGGGCCTTTGTTTGATGTCAAAGTCGACCGTGCTAACGTACGCCAGCAGCCTTCGCTTGAAGCTAAAATTGTTACAGTGCTGGAAGCAGGGGCGACCCTGGTCGAGCTTTCCGCTAAAGGCAAGTGGATGCAGGTTGGCCTGCTGGAAAGCGGTGAAATCGCCTGGGTCTACAAGTCCCTGCTGCAGCCGCACGTGCTGACAAACAGGAGCTTTTAGCCGGTTTTTTTTAGCTGGTTGTGCCCATCAGTTGTTTTATTCGGTCAACATAAGCCCTGGTTTCACGCGGCATATACGGCTTGACTTCCAGCCACAGCGGCGAGTCGGTTTGCAGTTTTCTCGAAGCATTGAGGATTCTGCCGTAGCCAGCGTTATAACTGGCGAGAGCCAGGTAAAGCCTGTCCTGCTCGGGTGTCGTGGGAAATTTTCTGTATAGAAGACGATCGTAATAGATGCCTGCGGCAATGTTCCAGCGTGGTTTGTCTACTTCCGCGAAGTGCGGGTTCTTGTCATTAATTTCCTTGAAAGTATCAGGCATGATTTGCATCAGGCCTCTGGCGCCGACATGGCTGACAGCATCAGCGTTCAAGTTGGATTCGGCGATTGCCTGTGCCTTGAACCAGTGCCAGTTAAACAGTGGTCCGAAGTAACGCTTGCTGTATTTCCGAAAGTGGCGGTCATATTCATCCGTCCATTTGTCTGAATGTACAGTATGGTCATTAAGTGCGAATACCGTGGAAATACAGAACAGAGTGATAAACAGCAGGAAGGCTCTATCTAGCAGCATGACTGTATGGTATTGAGCGCCGGGCTAGCTGAGACCCAGGCCAATAACAAGTCCTAATGCAGTCCCCACGCCGATAAACAGCCCCATGACCATGAGCCCGACAGCAATATTGCCTTTGCCGAGTTCGTCACTGATGTTGAAGCTGACGATTCTGTTAAACATGCTGCAGCCCAGTTTCATGAATAACAATGTCAACACGCCACCTAATATGACATACAGGAAATTGAGAACAATAGGGTCAAGCTGTGATGACATTTACTATCTCCAGTAATTCTGTATGAAAGTATAGACGAGTATTGTTAGTTCTTGCTGCCACCCTCGCATGGTGGTGATTCAGCTGCCCTGCCTTTCTCGAACCATTCTTCCATGGTCAGGGTATGGAGTGCAAGCGCATGGATTCCGCCTTTAAGCTCGTGCTCCAGTGCCTTGTTCACCAGGCGGTGGCGGGCGACGAGCATCTTGTCCTTGAACCCATCACTGACAATGACGACCTTGAAATGAGACTCGGAGCCTTCCGGCACATTATGCATGTGGCTCTCATTGATGACCTCAAGATGCTGCGGAGACAGGGTCTGTTCGAGTTTGCTGGTAATGGTTTGCTGCATGTTCATCGGGGTATTTTATCACGCAAACAGGTCTGGCTAGAATAGATAGCCGGCGAGGTCTCCAAACCCCCATATCAGTGTACCGGCAACAAGCAGGTAAAAGCCGCGCAGGCCGTTTTCCCTGTTATCTTCATCAAGGCCGCGTGAGCGCTCATGCGTGCCGCGCTTGATATCTTCGGCATAGTCGCGTTGGAAGTTCTGCTCATG
>DAOWLL010000389.1 GCA_030641945.1 Gammaproteobacteria bacterium
GAGCGCGCCCCTCGCAGATATTCAGGTATTGCCTGCAGCCGATGCCTGATGGCTTTTTGTACGTCATGTACCGGGTGTATCAGCAATTGATAAACAGCCTGAACCGGTACATACGCAAGCGGATTACGATAACGCCAGTCAAGCTCCTGCAGGTCATGCAACTCAACACTGACTGCCGACTTCATCAACTGAAAATCGATATATCTGTCTTCTTCAAGCTCGTCCTCATCGATTTCATCCAGTGCAGAATGCATTTTCTGGTTGAGTGATACTAATGCACCGATGTCATCGTCGTTATAGGTTCTGAGCAATCCCGCATAAGCCTGCCGGCCTACACTTGCCGCCTCTTCCGGATGAAAGCGAAACCAGGCATGGTAATACTCCTGCTGCAAATCATCAAAAACCCTGTTTACCGAATCAGACACAAGCTTGATTCCTATTCTTCCACAATCTCAAAATCATGCGACAGTTCTACCGACGCTGACAGCATTATCGAGACAGAACAATATTTTTCAGCTGTCATGTTTACTGCACGTTCAACTTTTTTTGGATCCAGGCCACTGCCTTTTACTATGTAATGCACATGAATTTTTGTAAAAACCTTGGGCACTTCCGATGCACGCTGCGCCTCAATTTCAACCTGGCAGTCACTAACTGCCTGGCGTTGACGCTGTAGTATCAAAACCATATCAAATGCAGTACACCCCCCCAACCCAAGCAGCACCATTTCCATAGGCCGAACACCCATGTTGCGGCCGCCCACATCAGGCGCACCATCCATTACTATTGAATGCCCACTGCCGGATTCGCCGACAAATGACATATGATCCAGCCATTTTACTGTTGCTTTCATATTTGAACCTTGTATCTAGTACTCTATCAACCTGATAATGACGGATGCAGTCGGTCTGTTAGCGTTCAGGGCAAGGCACGTCTCGCCGCGAATGGCCTTAGTCCTTCGCAAGAGGCGTAACGCTGCCATGGACGCTGACAGACCAACCCTTCGGGCATCGCTGTGGTGTCTCGCCACTGCGTTACAGCACTTGACAAGGACTATGGCCATTGCCTGCGTACTGTGCCTTGTTGCGAAACACCACAGCGATGCTGCATCCGTCATTATCAGGTTGATAGAGTACTTAGCCATCTATAGTTGTCATGTATGATGACATCATCATCGCTCGGCAGGGAACATCATATGAGTATCATTCGCGAAATACCTAAATTAAACCCGACCCTTGAAAACTTTCTCGAACACTCACACCGGAAAACATATGATGCCAGGAAAATTATCATACACGAAGGCGATGTCTCAAATAGCCTGTACTATATCATCGAGGGCTCGGTAAACGTACAGGCTGAAAATGAATCCGGTGATGAAATTATCCTTGCACATTTGAATGAGGGTGATTTTTTCGGTGAAGCCGGTCTTTTCGACTTTCTCCACACGGATGAAAGCAAACGTACAGCATGGGTGATTGCACGCAGTAAATGTGTTATTGCAGAAATCAGCTACCAGCAGTTCCATAAAATGGCCCGCGAGGATCCAACTGTTATGTTTCTGCTAACCAGTCAAATTTTCAGCCGCCTGCGCAAGACCAGTCACAAAGTCCGCGATTTGATATTCCTCGATGTCAAAGGCCGTATTGCCCACTGCCTGCTGGAACTGGCTAAAGAACCTGACGCCATGACCCACCCAGATGGAATGCAAATCAAGAGCACACGCCAGGATATAGCCAAAATGGTTGGTTGCTCACGCGAGATGGCCGGACGAGTAATGAAAGAACTTGAAGACGAAGACCTGATTTCTGCACATGGCAAGACCATCGTCGTTTTCGGCACTCGCTAATAAAAACTTGCCACAGAGGACACAGAGGATTATTGATTCTTTTCAACGCAAAGACGCTAAGGCGCGAAGGACGCAAAGGATTTTTATTGCGGTAGCCTGGATGAAGCGCAGCGACTAAATTCGATGGGATCGAATTTGAACAGCCTCGCGCTGGCCCGAAGGGCAGAACACATGGAGGTGTTCTGTAAATCCGGGTGTTTATTCCTCGCTGCCATTATCGGATCCCCGGATTTCACTTCGTTACATCCGGGCTACGATGTTGTAGGAGCGGCTTTAGCCGCGAATTGCCAATGTTCGCGGCTAAAGCCGTTCCTACGAATACCTGATAATAATCTCTGCGTGCTTGGCGCCTTTGCGTCTTTGCGTTTAAATCACCCGTTTACTTAAACAGCTCTGCCAGCTTTTCCCCGGGATCACCAGCCTTCATGAAGGCTTCACCAACCAGGAATGTATGCACATCATGATCACGCATCAGCTGTACATCTTGAGCTGTATGAATTCCGCTTTCTGTCACAACGATACGATCACCAGGTATCCTGTCGAGCATATCAATCGTTGTTGATAGACTGGTTTCAAAGGTCCGCAAGTTGCGATTGTTGATGCCTACAAGTCGCGCACCGGTTGCAAGCGCACGCTCGAGCTCTGCTTCATCATGCACTTCCATTAGCACATCCATTTTCAGATCATGTGCCTGGTTAAGCAGTTGCTGCAATCTATCATCATCCAGCGCGGCCACGATCAATAAAATGCAGTCAGCGTTTATGGCCCGAGCTTCATAGACCTGGTAAGGGTCGATAATGAAATCCTTACGGATTACCGGGAGAGCACAGGCGCTTCTGGCCTGCTGCAGGAAATCCTCACTGCCCTGAAAAAAATCCCTGTCAGTCAGTACTGAAAGACAGGCGGCACCATGCTGCTCATAACTTTGTGCAATTGCAGCAGGTTCAAAGTTTTCACGCAAAACACC
>DAOWLL010000397.1 GCA_030641945.1 Gammaproteobacteria bacterium
GACTGTTGCCAGTTGTCTGCCATATTATTTTTGGACCAAATTATTTCGGGGCCATGCTATTTCTGGCGCCAGCGGATTCTTAATGCATCCAGCACTTTGTTGCTGTAGGTGTGTTTGATATCGCCATAGCTGCCATTATAGCGTGCCAGTGCGCCGCGCAAATTATTCTTTTCCATGTCCATATAGTACTTGAGTATGGTGCAGCCCATGCGCAGGTTGGTATTCATCTCGACAAGGTTGTCTTCAGGGTGGCCGATTTCATCCAGCCAGAAGGGCATCACCTGCATCAAACCCTGCGCACCTGATCTTGAAATGGCAAAGGTGTCAAAACGGCTTTCGATTTCAATGACGGCGATAACCAGTTCGGGCGGAAGCTCGACCCGTGTCGCTTCGCGATGAATGCTTCTTAACAGGTCGAGTCTGAATGCCTGGTCAGACACAAAGCCCTGCATGCGGCCGGACATGTCGAACAGCCATACTTCGGCATCAAAGCGGTCATTGAAGCTGTCTGATGATTCTATTGCGTCGGCCAGTAGCCGGCGCAGTTCGGGGTCTGACGTATCCTGCACGGCAGGCTTTGCGCCTGCTGTGTTAGCCAGCAGTGTGAGCAGTGGGAGTATGATCAGGAATCGTAAAAACATATCCCTGAGTATAGTTCGCTCAGGCCTGAATTGAGTCCTTCAGCAGCGGGACGATTTCAGTCAGCGGAACGTCTTTTCCGGCCTCTGCCGCACGCGCCTTGTACTCGACGTTGCCATCAGCGAGGCCGCGTTCGCCAATGACGATGCGGTGCGGTATACCGATCAGGTCGAGGTCGGCAAGCATGGCGCCGAGACGCGCCTTCTGGTCATAGAGCAATACTTCAATACCGGCTGCACTGAGCTCATCGTGTATTTGAACAGCGGCTTCACGCACGCTGTCTGAGTTCTGGAAGTTGATCGGTGCAATCGCTACCGTGAACGGCGCAATATTATCCGGCCAGATAATGCCGTTGTCGTCATGGTTCTGTTCGATAGCGGCCGCAACGATACGGGTAACGCCGATGCCGTAGCAGCCCATGGTCATGACGACGCTCTTGCCGTTTTCATTGAGTACACTGGCATCCATCGCGGTAGAGTATTTCTGACCGAGCTGGAAGATGTGACCGACCTCGATACCACGAACGATCGACAGCGTGCCCTTGCCGTCCGGGCTGGGATCACCATCGACGACATTGCGAATATCGGCAGCCTGCGGGGCAGGGCAGTCACGCTCCCAGTTAACACCGGTCAGATGTTTGCCGTCGACATTGGCGCCGCAGATAAAATCGGAGAGCTGCAAGGCTGCATGATCTGCGATCACGGGTATGTTCAGGCCAACCGGGCCCAGCGAGCCGGCCGAACATCCGGCGGCCTGCTTGATCTGTTCATCGCTGGCAAAACTCAAGGGTTCTGCAACCAGCTCAAGGTGCGATGCCTTGATCTCGTTGAGCACATGATCACCGCGCAAGACCAGTGCAACAACACTGCCTTCTTCTGCACCGTTGACCAGCAGGGTTTTAAGACACTGCGCAGGATCTGTCTTAAGGAAAGTGGATATGTCTTCTATGCTGTGCTGATCCGGTGTATCAACAGTCTGCAACTCTGCTGTCGGTGGCGGGCATGTCGCATCAGCAGCCCTTGTTTCAGCCTTTTCGATGTTGGCAGCATAGTCGCTGCCGCTGGAGAAAGCGATGGCATCTTCGCCGGTCTCGGCCAGCACATGGAATTCATGTGAACTGCTGCCGCCGATAGCACCGCTGTCTGCCATCACCGCTCTGAATTCCAGGCCCAGGCGGGTGAAGATGTTGGTGTAGGTCTGGTACATCACATCGTAAGTTTGCTGCAGGGAGTCCTGGTCGAGATGAAATGAATAGGCATCTTTCATGATGAATTCTCGTGCACGCATGACGCCAAAACGCGGGCGGACTTCATCTCGGAACTTGGTCTGTATCTGGTAGTAATTGACTGGCAGCTGCTTGTAGCTGGTCAGCTCCTTGCGCGCCAGGTCGGTAATGATTTCCTCATGGGTCGGTCCGTAGCAGAAATCACGCTGATGACGGTCATGCCGGCGCAGCAGCTCGGGTCCGTACTGCTCCCAGCGGCCTGATTCCTGCCACAGTTCAGCGGGCTGTATCGATGGCATCAGTACCTCTATCGCGCCGCTGTTATTCATTTCAGAGCGGATAATATTTTCGACTTTCTGCAGCACGCGCAAGCCCAGTGGCAGCCAGGTATACAGGCCTGAAGCCAGTCGGCGAATCAGGCCGGCCCTCAGCATCAGGCGGTGACTGATGATTTCAGCATCAGCAGGAGTTTCCTTGAGCGTGTTTAGAGGAAATTTTGAAAGGTACATGGAATCCCTTTGGGCGTGTCTAGAATAGGGCGACATTGTACGAGGGCGGTGCCGTATAGTACAGCCTGTGATGTTGTCTGCAAAAATGTCCGGAAGACAGGTAATGCTCGGATTCGTAAGCAGCGTATGAGCTAATCACTGTTAACTATTAGCTGTTCACTATTCACTGCCTTTCAGTCCGCCTGCCGCTACACGGCCCCACGCTAATGAACGCAAATTAAAGAAGTTAAACAAACTTGCCACAGAGAACACAGAGTTCACAGAGGATTTTGATTTCGTAGGAGCGGCTTCAGCCGCGAATTGTCAATGTTAGCGGCTGAAGCCGCTACTACGGATTTTAACGCACCGTTATAGAGATGACAAACAAGTATTCCTCGGTGACTTCTGTGC
>DAOWLL010000134.1 GCA_030641945.1 Gammaproteobacteria bacterium
CCGGATGCCTGTTTCGATGCCGCAAGGCCAGGGATTGCAATCTACGGCTTGCGCCCTTCCCGGACCATTCAGAATCCACAGGTGGATAATCTCAGGCCCGTGCTCGAATGGAAAAGCCGGATCACGTTTCTGAAGGAAGTGCCTGCGGGTACCGGCCTGAGTTATGGACACATTTATACGACGCAACGGCCGTCCCTGATTGCGACCATTCCGGTGGGTTACGGCGATGGGCTGAGTCGGAATCTTTCCGGCAAGCTTGATTTCCTCGTTGGAGGCCTGCGCTGTCCGCAGGTCGGGCGCATCACCATGGATATGTGTCTGATCGATGTGACTGCGCTGCGCGGACGCGTCAAACCTGGCGATGAAGCTGTTATCATCGGGGTACAGCAGGCAGCGGAGAACACGGCGGATGAACTGGCTGACAAACTGGGTACGATCAATTACGAGATTGTTACCGCTATCTCGCATCGGGTTCCACGCATTGTCGTGAACGCGCAGGATAACTAACATCATGTTACGGTTTTACCGTCTTGCACCATGTCGTTCGATCTGAAAAAGCGGAACTTTCTGACACTGCTGGATTTTTCGCCCGGGGAGATCCGCTTTCTGCTGGATCTTGCCAGGGAATTGAAGCGGGCCAGGTATGCCGGAAGTGAACAGCAGCGGCTCAAAGGCAAGAATATCGCTTTGATCTTTGAGAAAACATCAACACGTACACGCTGCGCCTTTGAAGTCGCCGCTTATGATCAGGGCGCGAATGTGACCTACCTCGGACCCGGCGGCTCACAAATAGGTATAAAGGAAACAATGAAAGATACCGCCCGCGTGCTGGCACGGATGTATGATGGCATCGAATACCGCGGTTTCGACCAGGCGACAGCAGAAGAACTGGGACGACACGGTGTCCCGGTATGGAACGGTCTGACTGACGAGTTTCACCCAACCCAGGTGCTGGCGGATCTGCTCACCATGGAAGAACACTCAAGCAAGCCCCTGAATGAAATCGCCTTTTGTTTCACTGGCGATGGCCGCAGCAACATGGCTGCCTCGCTGCTGGCGGGTGCCGCGATCATGGGCATGGATTTTCGGCTGGCAGCACCGAAGGCGCGACAGCCTGATCCTGCGCTGGTTGCGCAGTGCCAGCAGCTGGTTAAGCAGAATCAGGGCCGCGTTGTTATTACCGAGGATATTGACAATGCTGTTGCCAATGTTGATTTCATCTATACCGATGTATGGGTGTCGATGGGTGAAGCCGAAGCGGTCTGGAAGGAACGCATTGAGCTGTTAAAACCCTACCAGGTCAATCAGACCGTCATCAAGCAGAGCCGTAATCCTGATGTGAAATTCATGCACTGCCTGCCGGCCTTTCATGATCGCGAAACGACAATCGGTGAAGAGATCTACCGCAAGTTCGGCCTGAATTGTATGGAAGTGACCGATGAGGTATTCGAATCGGATGCCTCGATTGTTTTTGAACAGGCGGAAAACCGTATGCATACCATCAAGGCTGTTATGGTTGCGACATTAACTGACTGAAGATGAGAATAGTAGTCGCATTAGGCGGGAATGCATTGCTTCGCAACGACGAGGCTCTGACGGCGGAGAACCAGCGCAATAACATCAGGATCGCCGCCAAAGCGCTTGCACCGATTGCGCGTGAACATGACCTTGTTATTTCCCATGGCAACGGACCACAGGTCGGTTTGCTCGCGCTGCAAGAGGCGGCCTATAAGCCGAGCGAGGCTTATCCGCTGGATATCCTCGATGCCGAAACGGAAGGCATGATCGGTTACCTGATTGAGCAGGAACTGGTCAATTTGCTTCCTGCTGACCGGCCTTGTGCAACACTGCTTACCCAGATCGAAGTGGATCCGAAAGATCCTGCTTTTGTTCAGCCGACCAAGCCTATCGGACCGTTCTACAGTGAAACCGAAGCGAACAAGCTGGCCCGGGAGCGCGGCTGGAGCATCACACAGGATGGCACACGCTTCCGTCGTGTTGTCGCCTCGCCCAGACCGAAACGTATTTTTGAACTGGGTGTTATCGAACTGCTTGTTAATCAGGGTATCGTCGTTATCTGTGCAGGTGGAGGCGGTATACCCACTGTACAGCGGGAGGATGGCAGCTTGATCGGTGTAGAAGCGGTGATTGATAAAGATTTGGCCAGTTCGCTGCTGGCACGGGAACTGAAGGCCGATGCGCTTGTCCTGTTGACCGATGTCGATGCGGTCTATGAAGCCTGGATGGAACCGGAGGCCCGCGCTTTTGGTCGTGTTTCACCGCAGGCAATCAGCGAGTATGCTTTTGCACCGGGTTCGATGGCGCCCAAAGTCGAAGCTGCCTGTGAATTTGTCGAGCAGACCGGCGGTATTGCAGGCATAGGGCAGCTCAAGGACGCGGCAAAGATTATGGCCGGCGAGGCGGGTACCGTGATCGCGCCGGATATGACCGGGATCAGGTGGCGGGGTTAACGTGGATAAACGTTGCCGCAATCCACAGTTTGTCTTCAAGCGTTGCAGTTATTGTATGGATACATGATTGTTATTTCGAGCAGATCTGCATTACGTATCGAATTATCCGTAGGAGCGGCTTTAGCCGCGAACTGCTCGCGATCTGCAATCTTATTCGCGGCTAAAGCCGCTCCTACAAAGTAACAATCCACGTCCTAAGGACGTGGATTTAATGTGTAATAAACAGATGGCTTCTGCGCCTTCTTTGTGTTCGCGGTAACAATATCTATTGCATGGTCTACTTTTATTTGGCATATAACTGTCAACGTAATAAATACTGTTGCTCTTCCGGTAGATGATTGAAGTGCCGATAATGCCACGTCATTGCGCGTACGCCTTCGTGCAATATCCGGGCTAAAGCAGATTTTTTTCTTTCAGAAACGACTCAACAAGTCCGCCCAGTCCAGGTTTGCCCACTTCGGCAAATTCATAACGGGCCCGGATCACGGGTTTGTTGATATCAATCAGCGCAGCAAGATCGCATGGTGTTGCCGAGACAACCACCTCGACGTCGGCGGCATTAATGGTCTCCCTCAGCGCCTGAAGCTGGGAGAGGTGGTAGCCCACAGCGGGTAAAACGCTGCCGATGTGTCGGTACTTGCTATAGACCTCTGCAATTTCGTCAACCGCGAATCGACGGGGGTCGATGATCTCTGCTGCCTGAGCCTGGGTGGCAGCGACGAAGCCGGCACCGTATGGCATGTCACCGTGAGTAATCGTGGGACCATCCTCGACAACGAGCACGCGTTTACCGCGCACCCTTTCGGCGTCGTCCAGTTGTACTGGCGAAGCGCCGCGAACAATCGGTGCGTCAGGGTTAATCATGTGGGCGGTCTCAGTGACACTCTGGATGTCCGCATCCGATGCCGAGTTCACCTTGGCGATCAGGATGATGTCAGCCATACGCAGCACCGCTTCGCCCGGATGATGCGTGGATTCGTTATGCGGCCTGAGGGGATCGACCAGTACAATGTGTAGATCGGGACGAACGAAGGAGAAATCGTTATTACCACCATCCCATAAAATGATATCGGCTTCTGTTTCGGCACGTGCAACGATCTTGGCATAATCGACGCCGGCATAGACAATATTGCCGAGCGCTATATGCGGCTCGTATTCCTCGCGCTCTTCGATAGTGCAATTGGCAGCGTCAAGATCATCGCTGGAAGTGAACCGCTGTACCGACTGATGCTGGAGTTCTCCATAAGGCATTGGATGGCGAATCACTGCAACCGTCATGCCTTGTTCTTTAAGATATTTTGAAAGCCATCGGGTTGTTTGTGATTTGCCGCAACCGGTGCGCACCGCACAACAGGCAATCACCGGGACCCCGGCTTGCAGCATTGTCCGTTCCGGCCCCAGTAATATGAAATCGGCTCCGCTGGCCAATGCGATGGATGCATTGTGCATAACCCGGTCATGGGTAACATCGCTGTAGGCAAAAACCACGACATCAATGTGCTTGTCTTTGCACAGCTCTTCAAGCCCTGTCTCTTCAACAATCGGTATGCCATCAGGATAAAAGTTGCCGGCTAATGCAGCGGGATAATAGCGCCCGGCAATCTCAGGTATTTGAGTGGCAGTGAAAGCAACGACTTCAGCGGATGGATCGTCGCGATACACCATATTGAAATTATGAAAATCACGTCCGGCGGCACCCATGATGACGATGCGTGTTCGTCGGTCTTGTTTCGTCATTGGCCTTACCCTGTCAATCAATATGGGCAAAAGATAGTATTGATCACTATGCCAGAATTGCCGTTATTGCAGAATAGTAACAATCTCTCAAGTCGCATCGGCATTCTGCAAACACGTCCGGTTAAATCTTTCATTTACCCGTAACAAACTTCAGTATAACGGTACCTGACAGAATAAGCACAATTTGAATAAAGGGACGCTTCCCACTGCTGTCCCACTTACGCGTCATTCCAGTGAAGCTCATATCGCCAAGTGGTCGAGAAGACGGGTATAGATAAAGATAACATGGGTCCGTTCGGGGGGAAGTTTTCGTAAACATCACTTCTCCCCCACTGCAATTAACACTTCAGTATTAAACCAGACCCCACCCTCACCAATGACTTCGGTTATTTCTTTACGGTGTGCTTCTTCAAATTCTTTTTGTTCTTCATCGGTAAGCTGACTTAACAGGCTTCGCCAGCCTGCATTCCAGACTACATCCCACCACGATAAGGCAGTGTATAGTGAATAGTTAATAGTGAATAACGAAAACATTAATTCTTTTCGCCTATGGCGATAAGTACCTCGGTGTTGAACCACACACCATCGTTGCCGATGACCTCTGCAATCTCTTCTAGATGATCTTTTTCGAAAACTTTTTGTTCTTTTTCTGTCATCTGGTTAAGCAGACTCCGCCATCCCGCATTCCAAACAACATCCCACCACATCTGTGGTGATGTCATTTGGTAACCAAGGGGTTCGTGGTAGATGTTCACGTTTGTTATATTTACCGCGTTGAACTGTTCTTTAATTAATTCCTGTGTTGCCAGGCGTTTCCATGACAGGGGTGGTACTTCCCGGCCGGTGGACTCGAAACGAGTGAGGAATATATCGGCCATGGGTGAGAAGGCTTCGCCGGTAAAGCTGGTAATGGCGACTTTACCGCCGGGTTTTACGGTGCGGGCGATATTGCTCAGGCCTTTGGTCATGTCTTCTAAAAAGAATAAACCAAAGCTGCTGGTGGCGATATCGAATGTGGCTTCATCGAGTTCAAGGTATTCCAGGTCCATTTGTTTGAATTCGGTATTGTCCAGGGTTTTTTCTGCGGCTTTGTTTTTTGCCTGTTGCAGCATGCCGGATGAGAGATCGATGCCGGTGACTTTGCCCTGGGTTAGTTTTTCTGCGGCGGTAAGTGCAACCACGCCGGTGCCGGTGCATACGTCGAGCAGGTGTTGATGGGGTTCAAGCTTAAGGTGTTCGACCAGGCGTTTTGCGGTTTCGGGGAAGAAGGATAACGAGGAGTGGTCGTAACCTGCGGCCACGGTGTCGAAACCGTGCTGGATCATTTTTTTTCGGTCGGTGTTGTTTTGCATTTTTTATTGTTTTTTGGGCAGATGTGCGACCGAAATTGCTTACTTTATGCCGGCGATTGTCTGAATTACTAACTTTTTGTTTTTGTTGTTTTTTCTTTGTTGTTATTGGGCTGATTCTCGCTTATGGGTGTATCTGTGGCAAGGGATTAAACGGCGGTGAACAGTTAATAG
>DAOWLL010000291.1 GCA_030641945.1 Gammaproteobacteria bacterium
AATAAATTAAGAGATAGGTGCGTATGAATATTGGACGTATTTTACTGGCGGCAATTGCAGTGCTATTGCTGAGTTCATCTATAGCAAACGCCAGGGCTCTGAAAATTGCCACGATTTCACCGGATGGCACATTCTGGATGCAGGAGATGCGTGCGGGTGCAAAAGAGATCAAGAAAAAAACACAGGGGAGGGTAGAGTTCAAGTTTTACCCGGGTGGCGTCATGGGTGGTGACGACAGTGTGCTCAGAAAAATCAGGATTGGACAGTTGCAGGGCGGGGCGGTTACCGCAGGTAGCATGACGCCGATTGCACCTGATATAGCCATATACGAACTGCCATATTTGTTTGAGTCATTAGAGCAGGTTGATTATGTGCGTGCAAGAATGGATGCTGAGCTGATTAAAGCGCTGGAAAAAAAGGGGTTTGTCAGTTTCGGCCTGGCTGAGGGCGGGTTCTCGTATATGATGTCTGACGAAGCTTTGCAATCAGTAGCAGACGTTCGTAATAAAAAAGTATGGCTGCCATCAAACCATGACGTTGGCGAAGCTGTTTTCAGTAGTGCTGATATCTCACCCGTGCCTTTGCCATTATCTGATGTTCTGACCGGGCTGCAAACCAGCTTGATTGATACCATAATCACTTCGCCAATAGGTGCAATAGCGCTGCAATGGCACACAAGAATAAACTATGTCATGGACGAGCCTTTAGCCTATTTCTCTGCATTACTGGTTATCGATAAAAAAGTATTTAATAAGCTGAAAGACGAAGACAGGGAGATTGTGCGCAGTGTCATGAGCGATGCTTTTAAAAGGATAGATGAACAGAATAGAAAAGATAATGTTGCGGCCAAGCAGGCTTTAATGAACCAGGGGATCAAGTTTATCCAACTGTCGCCCAGTTCGGCAAGGGAATGGCGCCAGGTGGGTGAAATGGCAAAGGAAAAGCTGGAAAAGCAAAACCAGTATAGTGACAAGGTCTACGATGATTTGATGAAATATCTGGATGCATCAAGACAAGCGCTGAAAAATTAATCACTCTTATAATGAAAAAGCGGCACATTGTCCGTCTGATCAGAGCAGTAAACAGTATCGAAGACTGGTTGCTGATCAGCATGCTCGCAGCCATGGTGATCCTGGCTGTGACGCAAATTATCTATCGAAATGTCTCCGGCGGCGGTGTGGTCTGGATAGATCCGCTGTTACGCATGCTGGTGCTGTGGGTGGCCCTGTCGGGGGCTGTCATAGCATCACGTACCGATAATCATATACGAATCGACTTCTTTGCCAAATATATAACCGGAAAGTACTACTTTTATATAAAACGTATTGTGCATGCGTACTGCGTGGTTATCTGCGCATTGATTGCGTGGCATTCCGTCAGCTTTGTGCAAATGGATTTTGAATATGGAACAGAAGCCTTTGCCGGTATACCTGCATGGATCACGGAGCTGATCATACCCATCGCATTCGGCTTGATGGCATTTCGATATTTTCTACTGTTCCTGTCGCCACCGCGGCCGGATAAAAGATGACGGCTGCAATCATACTGGCGGTACTGGTGGTGCTTGGTGTACCGCTATTCATCATTATCGCCACCAGTGCGCTTTACGGCTTCTCCAGAATCGATGTTGACCTCTCGGTTATTGCTATCGAAATTTACCGTATTGCCGATACGCCGGTGCTGCTGGCGATTCCGCTGTTTACCCTGGCAGGCTACGTCCTCGGCGAGAGTAAGGCATCAGAGCGGCTGGTCAGGTTGACAGATGCCTTGCTTGGCTGGTTTCCTGGCGGTCTTGCTGTTGTTTCGTTGTTTGCCTGTGCGTTTTTTACCGCACTGACAGGCGCATCGGGCGCCACCATTATCGCTCTGGGAGCAATACTTTATCCGGCGATGAAGCAGGCCGGTTATGCAGAGAATTTCAATCTCGGCCTGATCACCTCATCGGGCAGTCTGGGCTTGTTGTTCCCGCCGTCAATCGCATTGATTCTCTATGGTGTAATCGCTCAGCAGATGAATATAGGCCAAAGCGTGGCCATTGATGATCTGTTCCTTGCAGGCTTGTTGCCTGGCCTGTTTATGCTGATGCTGCTGACCGCATGGAGTATGTACAAGAGTGCCGGCATGCACATCAGGCGGTCGGAGTTTCAATGGACAAGGATTTTCTCGGCTTTACGTGAGTCGATCTGGGAAATCCCGATGCCGTTTGTGCTGATTGGCGGCATCTATAGCGGCTATTTTGCAATTTCCGAGGCTGCTGCAGTTGCAGTGCTTTATGTGCTGGTCGTGGAAGTATTGATCCTGCGTGAAGTGCCGCTGAAAAAACTACCGGACATTATGCGAGACTCAATGGTGCTGGTTGGCGGCGTGCTGATCATACTTGCAGTCTCACTCGCATCCACCAATTATCTGATTGATACCGAAGTGCCGGCTCGCCTGTTTGAATTTGTAAAATCCAAGATCGACAGCCAGCTCACGTTTCTGATGCTGCTGAATATATTCCTGCTGCTGCTGGGCATGATTCTTGATGTGTTCTCTGCCCTGGTGATCATGGTTCCGCTGATACTGCCCATGGCAGTTGGCTACAACATACATCCGATACACCTTGGCATTATCTTTCTTGCCAACATGCAGATCGGTTACTTTACCCCGCCCGTAGGCATGAATCTGTTTATAGCCAGTTACCGTTTTCATAAACCGGTCACGGAACTGTATGCATCAACCATACCTTTCATGTTTATCCTGATGGCAGCAGTGCTGGTGATTACCTACTGGCCCGAGTTGACCATGTACCTGGTAAAGAACAAAGGCGGCTGATTTCCCGTGCTTATGTCGACTGATACTGTACGAATACAGTGCCCTTATTGTGGTGAATCAATCGAAATAGTTATCGACGGCTCACTGGAACAACAAAGCTATATCGAGGACTGCTCAGTCTGTTGCAGACCGATAGAGCTGTCAGTAACTGTTGCGGGTGATGAAGTGTCAGTTGATGCTAAACGTGATGATGAGTAAAAAAGCTTTTAGCGGTCAGATATCAGTGTTCAGCCCGTGCAACCTGGTTAATACGGGTTGCCCGGGCTGAATCTTCACTGGAAATCATCGAACCAGGTCACAGAATCCAGCCGGAGCGTAAAGCCAATCAATTAAACCTCCGTGTCCTCTGTGACCTCTGTGGCAAAAAAACTATTCCTTACCCTGCAACTGAAATACCACGTGCTCATTCTCCAGCGTGGAGGTGTCGGAAGTAATTTCTTCGCCGCGTGCGATGGTGCGCAGCAGGCGGCGCATGATTTTGCCGGAGCGTGTTTTAGGCAGGCCGTCGGCAAAACGGATCTCGTCCGGTTTTGCAATGGCGCCAATCTGCTCACCGACCCAGGTGCGCAGTTCCGCTTCCATCTTTTTCGCCTCTTCATCGAGCGGGCGATCACCGGTACAAATTGCGAAAGCAACAATGGCCTCACCTTTGACATCGTGCGGCCGGCTGACAACAGCCGCCTCGACAACACGCTCATGTGCCACCAGGGCCGATTCAACTTCCATGGTGCCGAGACGGTGTCCTGAAATATTGACCACGTCATCGATGCGGCCCATGATCCAGTAATAACCGTCGTCGTCTTTGCGGGCACTGTCGCCACAGAGGTAGTATTTACCATCGAACTTGGGGAAGTAGGTGTCAACGTAACGCTGGTCA
>DAOWLL010000618.1 GCA_030641945.1 Gammaproteobacteria bacterium
AAAATCGAAGATATTCGCGTGGTTTGTTTAGGCGCTGGTGCTGCCGGTATTGCTTCCATGAAGCTGCTACAGGGTTTAGGGGCTGACCCTGAAAAACTGTTTATGATTGATCGCAATGGCATCATTCAAAGTGAACGTGATGACCTGAACAAATATAAAAAAGCCTTTGCTGTGCATACCGACAAACGCACGCTGGCCGATGCAATGGATGGCTCTGATGTCTTTATTGGCGTATCCGGTCCTGACTTATTATCGCCTGACATGCTTGCTACCATGGCACCGCGTCCAGTGGTATTTGCCTTATCAAACCCGGACCCGGAGATCCTGCCTGAACTGGCACACATGACACGTGATGATTTAATTATGGGCACCGGTCGGAGTGATTACCCGAATCAGGTAAACAATGTTTTAGGCTTTCCCTACATTTTCAAAGGTGCTCTTGATGTACGCGCCACTTGCATCAACCAGGAAATGCAAATTGCTGCTGTACATGCACTAGCAAAGCTAACTCATAAACCCGTTCCGCAGGAAGTGCTGGAGGCCTATGATCTTGATGCCATGGTATTTGGTCCGAATTACATTATCCCCAAACCGTTAGACCCGCGTTTGATTGATACCATCCCTCACGCGGTATCAAAAGCGGCAATAGCAACCGGTGTTGCCAAAAAGTTTCCCAGGAAAAGTCGTCCGGCTAAAGAAGCATAACGTCTACCAATAAACACAAAAATTAATTTTCACCACAGAGGACACAGAGGTTTTTATGCTGGCTGCGCCTGCGGCGCATCTAACAATAACAAAGCTTTTCTCTGTGTCCTCTGTGCCTTTGTGGTGAAATGCTTTTTAGTTTTTTGACTGTCAGGCTATTCAAAACTGTCAGAACTTTGTTATTCAGCCTTCTTGTTTCCAGTAATCATTGCTTTTACCAGGTTCTCATTATGTAACCTGCCTGAAACAATCACACCGGCTATATGTAAAAACACCAGAAATAAAACAAAATTTGCAGAAGCCTCGTGAATTTCTTCCCAGAATTCCTCTTCTTCATCTTCATCATGCTCGTCTTCATCATCGTCGTCAGCATAGGCAGATTTGATAAAACTTACTTCTGTTGCCTGCAATGCCAGCGGGCCTGCACCTTCCTCAATGGCATATACCTTTAAGCCACTGTATGTCACAACAATCAGGCTCAATAACAAAACAATAATCATGGCACCACCAGCAGGGTTATGACCTAAATAACGTTTTGGCTGAGCAGAAACAAGGCCCTTAATATAGACAATGATGGATTTCGGCGAATACACAAAATTACTAAATCGCGCATATCGAGTGCCAACAATTCCCCACAGCAGCCTGAAACTAATCAGGCCTAATATCAGATAACCTGAATATATATGTATATAACTCTCCTCATCCCCACTGAGATAAGCAACTGTGAATGCCAGCACCAGGCTCCAGTGAAAGATTCTGAGCAGCGGATCACAGACACGTATTTCTTTTTCCATTATTTGCACCTATATAATTAATAACTGGCGTTATTCTACAAAGTACAATAACTAATTCATCGAACATATGCCTTAAAACGGTTCCTTATTGGACATATGTCCGATACCATAAAGCTATATAATTAATCACT
>DAOWLL010000018.1 GCA_030641945.1 Gammaproteobacteria bacterium
AATATATAATTGATCAGAGGCTCCCTAACTATATAAACTGGTTTAAATACAGCCATTCACCCACATATAACAGTGTTGCCGGCGTTATAAGCTAGAACACACCAAACAGCTTGTTTTCGCTCTCGTGCTTGCGCAGCAACTCGATAATAGGTGTTTTTTCTCCAAGCTCAGCCAGGTTGATAGCCTGCTCACGTTTATTGTTTCTCATATCAATATCAGCCCCGGCATCCAGTAACATGCTTACGCATCCGGCACTATCAGCCAAAACTGAAAGAATCAGCGGCGTGTTCCCAATACTATTCTTGTTGTTCACCTCAGCCCCTTTGAAAATTAACAACCTGACAGACTCAACATGACCACGGCTTGCGGCCATCATTAATGGTGTATTACCATCCGCCGCCTTGACATCGACAGGCATCCCTTTTTTAACCAGCATTGATACAACATCTGTGTTATTCAGCACAGAAGCATGGTGTAGCAGTGTTAACCCGTTCTTGTCTTTGCCGTGTATATTCACATAATTTCTGGTCAGGTAGCTTGCCGTCGATGCCTTGCCTGAGCCGACGGCATACCAAAGGGCATCATGACCCAATGAGTCGCGCACTGTGGTATCCGCACCCGCCCCGACCAGGCGCTTGACTGTAGGCAGCGACATCGTTGTCACAGCCATCATTAAATCACTTTTGCCGTTTACCAGCGAGTTATCTGGCCGCACTTTCATGTCCAGCAGCTGGATGCTGATAGTTTCATGCTTATTACGGATAGCATAGGACAATGCATTGCGATGAGACTTGTCAGTTGCGTGCACGTTTACACCTGCTGCAACCAGCTTGTTGAAGGCTTTTTCCCTGCCATGCTCGCTTGCCCACATCAATGGTGTCTTTTTAGCTTTGCCTGCCTTGTTTAAATCAGCACCATGACGGATAAGCTGACTGATAATGGCATCGTGCCCCTGCATGGCGGCACGTGAGAGCGGTATATGACCCTCATGATCCCGTTGATTCGGGTCAGCCCCTTTCTTCAGCAGTACAGCGGTTACATCTTCCTGACCTCGCCATACCGCTATCATTAACGGGCTCCAGTTTTTATATACATCGCTATTGCTGTTGTTCAGCGCAGCCAGCTTCTGCCTGACCGTCAACTTGTCTTTTCTCACCACGGGCAAACTGGCGCCGTTTTTCTTCAACAATTTCACTGTTGCGTCATGCTGTCCCTTTGCAGCCAGCATAATTGCGGTTTCGCCTTTCAGGTTCTTTGTCTTCAGTACGGGTTTGGCCGCCAATAATAATTTTACTGTTGCGCCATTACCTTTTGCAGCAGCCAGCATCAGTGCGGTATTGCCGTTTGCATCTATATGATTAGGCCTGGCGCCATTCATGATTAACTCACGCACCATCCCGGTATCACCCTGGGACGCCGCCAGCATCAATGGCCTGTCTCTGTAGCTGTCAGCAGCATTGGCATCTGCACCGTTCTCAAGCAGGAGCCTTGTCATCCTGGTATTTTTCCGGTTGATCGCTTCTATCAATACCGGCCGCCTGTATGCATCAACCGCATTCACATCAGCGCCTGCATCCAGCAATGCTCTAGCCGCATCCACATCATTCGCATTGACCGCCAGCACCAGTGCTTCATCGGGCTTCATATTGCCGGCTGTTATTGAATCATTAGCACCGCCCGCTTCAAGTCTCTCTAAGCGTTTTTTGGCATTGTTGTAGCCCTGCTTGGCAGCATTCTCATACCAGAAAACAGCTTTTGTCAGGTCCTGGTCTACGCCGATCCCTTCTTCATAAAGAACACCCATTGAATACTGCGCACGCTTATATCCCTGAGCAGCCGACTTCTTCATCCAGTAGGCTGATTTTTTCGTATCCTCACGCGTCCCCTGCCCGTTACGGTACAGCACAGCAAGATGGTACTGCGCTTCTTTATCACCTTTACGCGACAGCGGGTCGAGCACCTGGACTGCTTTAGTAAAGTCCCTGGTACGTATTGCCAGCTTCGCGTCGGACAGCGTTGCCGCATCAGCTGCGAATACTGCGAGTAAAAATATCAACGGTAAGAAAGTATAACGACTCATTATGCTGTTCCGAACTTGGTTTCTACTTCAATACCGATTGACTTGAGAAATGGTGTCGGCAAAATACCGCCAGCGCATACAATAATAGCGTCGTTATCGATGGTAGCTTCCTGGTCATTTGCCATTATTACAACCTTGTCATCGGTAATATGTTTTACATTTGAACTCATCAATACATTCAACTTGCCTTCCTTTTGCGCATTATCCACCTTGATGCGGTTCTTTTCCTTGGCGCGAGAGAATGCCTCACTTCGATATGACAAGGTCACTGTTGTTCCTGCTTCTTCGGCAATACTGACTGCCGCTTCCAGTGCACTGTCACCACCACCGACAACCAGAACATGCTGATTCAAATACTGCTGGGGATCGATCAGGCGGTAGACCACCTTTGATTTATTTTCTCCCGGCACACCAAGCGTACGTGGTGTGCCGCGTCTTCCAATCGCCAGTAATACCGCCCTGGTGCTGTAGCTGCTTTTCGTGGTTTTAACGTTAAAGCCAGTACCGTCAGGTTCGATGCTTTCTACGCGCTCGTTATCACTGATTTCCAATCCTGTTGATTCTACAATACCTTCCCAGAACTCCATTAAAGCTTCCTTGGTAGTTTCCCGGAATTGCATTTTTCCTACAACGGGAAGCTTTACCGGTGCCGTCATTACTATTTTTCCGCGGGGATAATGTGAAACTGTACCGCCAAGTGACTCCTGCTCCAGCGTGACGGACTTGAGCTTAGCCGTCATAGCCGCGAGAGAAGCACCAATACCAGCCGGACCCGCCCCTACGATAACAAGATCGAGCTTTTCCTGACTGCCAATACCATCCAGCTTGCGAATCGACTCAACTGCCTGCACGCCCTGGGTGACCGCATTACGGATCAGTCCCATACCCCCCAGTTCGCCCGCTATGTAAATACCAGGAACATTGGTCTGAAAATCATCATTAACCTGGGGAATATCAACACCCCGCTTCTCACTACCAAAGACAAGTTCAATAGCATTGAATGGACAGGCTTTCTTGCAGGCTCCGTGGCCTATGCAATGTGTCGGGTCAATCAAGTGGGCTTTAGCATGAATCAGGCCCAACACTTTATTTTCAGGGCATGCCTTGATGCAGCTGGCACAGCCCAGGCATCGTAGATGATCAACAACAGGGTGCAGTGAGGCCGGCTCTGTCATTCCAGAGGCAACGGCTTCTTCGAAAATCTGTCTGCTGCTTCGGTGCTTACTCGATCGCTTCCACATGTATATAGCGAAGATAAGCAGCAACGGCAGCGAGTACAGCCACATCAACTGAGACATGATGCCTCCTTTGAATCAGTAACGGTATTACTGGATGAAATCTGATAACTGACTGGCATGATGATGAAATCGACCTTGAACGAGTGCTTTCTGAGTACAGGTATATATAGCAGAATTAATGTAAAACAAGACGACAAACAGGCCCCGTCACCGGCTGACAATATATGACATATTGTCATGATTAATGATGAAAATTTAGCGGTAACGTATTAATATTAACCATATCTACAATTATCTGACAACATTTCCGACAAACGGTGAAAGTTTTTCCGACAAGCGGTGAAAACTTTTCCGACAAATTTTACACTTTTAACTAGACTGAATGATGGAGATCGCTATAATTCGCTTGGGATAATTATACCAAACATTGACAGGTACAGGGTACACCCTCGTTATGAGCAACATAGACAGTATTCAAAGCAGCGGATCTTCAAACCAGTTACAGGGCGCCGGCACTGGCCAACCCGGAAAATCACTTTTTAATTTTATAACTACACCTTTCGCGTTTCTGCAGGCCCACCTGTTTGCAATCAGTGTGGTAGCCATTCTCCTGTTTGGCTGGACGCAACGCAACTCCAACTATCTGAGCGCCGAAAATGGCACCGGCTATATTCTCGGCATCGTTGGCGGCAGCCTGATGATTTTACTGCTGCTCTATCCACTGAGCAAAAGACTGCCGTTACTCGCACGCATGATACCCATACGCTACTGGTTTGGTATTCACATGCTTTTTGGCATCATCGGCCCGGTTATGATTCTGTTTCATTCCAATTTTCATATTGGCTCGACCAACAGCACGATTGCACTGGTTTGCATGCTGCTGGTAGCAGGCAGCGGACTGATTGGACGCTACATATATACGCACATCCATCACGGACTTTATGGCAAGCGTATGACACTCGAAGAATTAAAACATGAGCTTGAAACTAATCACACGGTATTGTTACGTATCTACGAGCTGGATGTAAACCTGAAAAACCTGCTTGCAACTATGGAGCGCAGGGCGTTGCAACAGTATACGGGTATTATGAAAAGCTTTATGCACGCCATTTCACTTGCTATTGATTCACGCCGACTGAAGTCCAGAATTATGCGGCTATTAAACAGCAGCTTAAAAAACAGTAAATCTATAGCAATACCGGACAGCACACTTACAAAAGAATTTGTTCACCGCTATACGGCTGCACTACGCAAGATAGTCACATTTCGTATTTATGAGCGGCTTTTTTCGCTGTGGCATATTCTTCACTTACCATTGTTTATCATGATGATTATTACAGCGGTAATTCACATTTTTGCGGTACATCTGTACTGATCGCGATAGTGCTTTATAACATATCATGCAACTCTATTTATCTGCCTTGATCAGGCTCATTATCCCCATCTCTATAATGATAATGTCACCAGCCAGCAACGCAGACACCCTGAAATCACTGTTGATGCCCGGCCCTGTTATCACCGCTCACGAGAAATACGAGGAAGACTGTGACCAGTGCCACGACACATCAAGCAAGGCAAAACAGGGAAAACTATGCCTGCAATGTCATGACCACGAAAACATACTGCATGACATAAATAACAAAGAAGGCTTTCATGGACGTTTACCCAAGTCGGCAAAATCCGATTGCAAGCATTGCCATACAGAACACGAAGGCAGAAATGCAAAAATAATCTTACTGGACCCATCTACCTTCGATCATTCGAAAACAGATTATCTACTCAAAGGCGCTCATGCGCGCACGGCCTGTAAGTCCTGCCATGAACCGAAAAAGAAATACTCTGAAGCGCCACACGAGTGTTATGCCTGCCACGAGAAAACAGATGTTCATGATGGCAAGCAGAAAAAATGCGGCGATTGCCACTCGGCTCAAAGCTGGAAACAGGACGCATTTGATCATGACAAAAAAACGGATTTCCCGCTTAAAGGTGCACACAAGGAAACAATTTGCTCCTCTTGTCATATTAACCAGAAATACAAGGACACACCGGACACATGTATAGGCTGTCATAAGATCCAGGACATCCACCAGGGCGGCTATGGTAAAAAGTGCGACAGCTGCCACAGCTCAGAACGATGGGACAAGATCGCTTTTGATCATGGCAAGGAAACGGATTTTCGCTTACTCGGCCAGCATAAGAAAGCCGAGTGCAACAGTTGCCACACAGCCGAGATCTTGAAAAAGAAAAAGAAGAAGAAAGAGAAACTACCAACTGACTGTTTCGGCTGCCATAAGCACGATGACAGCCACAAAGGCAGAAATGGAAAGAAGTGCAATGACTGCCATAACTCGACATCATGGCAGAAACACAAATTCGATCATGGCAAAAAAACAGATTTCCCTCTTCTTGGGAAACACAAAAAGCTGTCTTGTTCATTTTGCCACAAGGGCGAGCTTGAAGAAGAAGAGCTGAAATCCGCCTGTATTGGTTGCCATAAAAAAGATGATGTTCATCGTGGCAAACAGGGCAAGCAATGCAACAATTGCCATAATGAAAAAGGCTGGCGAGATAGCGTGTTCTTTGACCACGACCTGTCCAGCTTTCCCCTCATCGGCATGCATGCCGCTATCCAGTGCGAAGAGTGCCACCTGACTTCCGTATACAGCTCGACCAGGAGCGAATGTAATACATGTCATGCCGGCGATGATGTACACAAAACGCGCCTTGGCACTGACTGCGAAACATGCCACAACCCGAACTCATGGGAAAACTGGCTGTTTGACCATGACGAGGCAACACAATTCGAGATAGATGGCGCTCATGAAGACGCGGGTTGCTATGACTGCCACAAAACAAATTCCAAAGGAAAACTGAAAGCATCACGCGACTGTATTTTCTGTCATCGCAGCCAGGATATTCATAACAGGCAGTTCGGCAGACAGTGCGGAAAATGCCATAGCACAGAAAGCTTCAAAGACGTCAATATCAATAATATCAATCGATAACCGGTACGCATCTCATGAGTCAGAATACTAAAAATCTATTTGGCTTCACGATAACAGTACTTTGCCTGATACTGTTAGCAAGCTCATTCATGTTTATTAACTCATCAACACATGCTGCCGATGACATTGAAAGTTTTGATCATTTCACAACCGGGTTTCCATTAACTGGCGCACACCAGTTTTTAGACTGCTCCAGCTGCCACATTGGCGGAATGTTCAAGGGCACGCCGCTTGAGTGCGTACTGTGCCATAACAACAGCCGCGCACCGGGTAAACACCCGCAACATATTCTCAGCAGCAATATTTGCGACGATTGCCACACCGATAAGACCTGGAGAGGCGCCAGGTTTGACCACATCGACGTCATCGGGCCCTGCCAGAGCTGTCACAACAATCGTACTGCACCCGGCAAATCACCGGCACATATACTTTCGACCACTGATTGTGAGGATTGTCATAATACGCTTACATTTGACCGCGTCGGCAGGGTCGACCATGCAGCTGTTCTCGGCACATGCACTTCCTGCCACAACGGGGTCAAGGCAAGTGGCAAGCACCCGACCCATTTACAAACTGTAGCCGAATGTGACCTTTGCCATAATACAATCACATGGCGCGGTGCAGGCTTTGATCATTCATCGGTAACCCAGCCCTGCTCCGCCTGCCATAATGGCGTTATCGCCACAGGCAAGCACCCGGCCCATTTTCAGACCACGGCTGAGTGCGGCTTTTGTCACAATACAACTTCATGGCTGGGTGCTTCCTTTGACCATTCGACAGTCACGGGGCTTTGCCTTAGTTGCCACAACGGCTCAACTGCACCAGGCAAATCTACAACGCACTTCGTCACAACACTGGACTGTGACCGTTGCCACAGTACCACACGCTGGACACCGCTTATCCTGTTCAGGCATGACTCACCTGATTATCCCGGTGACCACAGAACAGCTGTACTTTGTGTTGATTGTCATCGAACCAACAACCAGGTAATCGCATGGCCATTTCCTGCATACCAGCCGGAATGCGCTGCTTGTCACGCCGATGACTACAAACCGGACGCGCATGACAATCTACCAGTCAGTGACGTAGCTGATTGCAGTGGCAGCTGTCACATAGGTGGAGTAGACCGTAGCAACGAACACCGCGCTAGCGGCGGAGGCTGGTAGGAAACTACCATGGGCTGGCATGCGACCACGACAAAATGCATACCCAAACAAATAATAAAAAATAACCTGACCGAACAATTAAAAGTATATTCAGTACGCCACCTATAATGTTGCGCCAACAATATCTTACGGGCTTAATTTGCACGGCATTACTCTTGATTCAGCTTATTGTGCTGAATTATGCCCATGCCGCGAGTAAAACATCAGCCTCATATGCCATCGTGCTTGCTTCTGCACCTGGCACCGGCCTGAAATGGCCAGTCAAAAGTAGCACCCTACTTGAAGGACGCACTGTTTATGCCACGCAAGTAACAATTAAAGGTGAACAATGGGAAAGATTGAATCTAGGCTTCTTCAGCAGTCGCCAGAAAGCCGTGCTGGTATTGAATGATATACAAAAAATCTATCCTGGGGCATGGCTGAAGCAGGCAACTGCAGATGAAATTAAAACAGCATCAAACAAGGCGCTGCTTGTACCTGTCACTAAAAAAGCACCGCCAAAGAAAACAACCTCAGCAAAGAAAAAAACAACGACAACCAACAAAACATCATTAACAGACAAGCAGCTTGACAGCCTGATGCAGCGGGCAAAAACAGACTTCAAGAAACAGAACTATTCGCAGGCTGTCCGCTATTTAACCGCGATCATAGCTGCAGGTGAGCATCAATACTCCATGGAGGCGCTCGAACTGCTCGGGCTTTCAAGACAACGCAAGGGGCAAAACGCCCATGCAGCGGCGATCTATAAAGAATACCTTGAAAAATACCCAACAAGTGAAGGCGCAATTCGCGTCTCGCAGCGCCTTACGGGACTGATGACGTCCACCCAGCCGCCACGAGACAAGATCCGTATGGAGGCAGATGAACAGAGTTCTGAAACGACAACATTCGGAAGTTTCTCGCAGTTTTATCGCAAAGACATTTCTGATACAGATGATATCGAATCACTGACAACCCTGTCACAGCTGATCACATTTCTTGATCTTACAACCCTGCACCAGACATCACGTTTCGACCAGCGCTTTCAGTTCACCGCAGATGATACTTATGATTTTCTTGACGATGATGATGCAAATTCATTTCGATTTATTGAAGTGTATTATGACTTGAGCTCAAGAAAAACGGGGACATCGGGCAGAATCGGCAGGCAGGCACTACGACTCGGCGGCATTTTGAAACGATTTGATGGAATCTCCGTTGGCTACCAGTTTACACCTGACATGCGTTTGAATGCTCTAGGTGGTTACCCGGTTGATATAGTCAATAAGACTTCGATTAATCAACACAAATCATTTTATGGATTCACTTTTGAAACAGGCACATTCCTCGAGCACTGGGATATGAACCTGTTCTTTTTCGACCAGAATATCGATGGTATTGATGACCAGAGCAGTATTGGTACAGAAGCTCGTTACAACGACAGGACCAAGTCACTCTTCGGTATGATTGATTATAATCTGGATTTTAAAGAAGTTAATATCCTGCAACTCAATGCCAACCTGCTGTTCGATAGAGGCCGTGCCGTCTACATGAACGCCTTCATGCGTAAAACACCTTTGCTCGCAGCAAGTAACGCGTTAATTGGACGCACAGAAGAGACCATAGAAGAACTTAAAGAAATTCTGAGTATTGAGCAGATATACCAGCTTGCTCGCGATCGTACAGCCAATAGCGCAACGATTACCCTGGGGGGGTCTCAGCCCATTAGTGAGAAGTTTCAGGCAAATGCAGATATCACTTTCTCCAGGGTTGATGGCACTGTGGCCTCCGGAGGCGTACCCGAAACACCCTCCACTGGTACAGATTATTTTATCAGCACACAGATTGTCGGTAACAACCTGATTTTGAAAAGAGATACAGGCGTACTTGGCCTTCGCTACCTGGACACGCGATTATCGAATACCTTGTCATTTGTTGCCAACACCAGGATCCCTATATCCAGAAACTGGCGTCTCAATCCACGCCTGCAATATGACATACGCAAGATTACGGATGGGCGTTCGCAGAACAAGTTCAGGGCATTGATCAAAACGGATTACCGCTATCTGAACAAAGCTCGCTTTGATCTTGAAGTCGGCTACGATAACACCAGCGAAGAAATCAACGGACAATCACTCGGCTCTAGCAATCTGTTTTTTACCGTTGGTTACCGCTGGGATTTCTGATACTTTCATACCGGCTTGATAATAATTCAAGCCGGCTGGCTTTTTCCAGGCCAACTGCTGACGCATCAACAGCCTGTTGATATAAAAATTCAATTTAAGAAACGCGTCCTCGAACCCGAACTATTTCAGCAGGTGGCATCTCCAACTGCCACCCACTTACAGGAAATCTTCTATAAACCATGCAGAAAATGCATGCCTTCCGCTCACATCAGCTTTCTTATAGATTGCAGATGCCTGCTGCCTGACAGTCTTTTCATGCGTTTCACGAACACCGGCTATTTCTTTAAAGCTCAGTCCCTTGAGCAACAATAACGCCACTTCCTGTTCACTGCTCGTTAACTGCCAGCGCTGAAACTGCTGGCGTATAATTTCGCCGAGTTTATCCCTGGTTTCCTGGCCTTCTCTTCCCGCCTGTTTTTTACGATTTTTCTCATCAGCTATTTCCTTCTTGAGCAGATCAAGAGCGTGGTTTTGCGCCCGCAAATGCAGCATCAGCCAGGTAATCACCGACAATGACATCGCGACAACCAGTATTTCTACAACCAGGTGCCATGCTGATGTTCCATAAGACAGGTCGATAGCGAGATCATAGATGTTTACAATGACGATAATCACCAGAACCAGGATGGCTGTAATCGCCTGCATCCGAGTCATCGGGAGGCAGCCTTTAAAAAGCTGGACTTAGATGGTACATATGTCCCAACAAGTCCCGTTAAGGACATTCGCCCGATGATTATATTCTCATGCAACTGCATTATTGGCCTGTCTGAAATATTAAAAGGATCAAAATGATGCCTGATTCAAAAGTTCGTGTCTGGGACCCGTTCATCCGTTTGTTTCACTGGTCGCTGGTGACCTGTTTTTTCATCGCTTACCTGAGTGGCGAAGAAGAAAGCCTGGTACACATCTATTCCGGTTATGCGGTCATCATTCTGGTTCTGTCGAGAATGATCTGGGGCTTTATCGGTACTAAATATGCCCGCTTTAAACAATTTACGTATTCACCCGCCAGTGTACTGCAATACCTTAAAGAATTCGCCTCCGGCCAGCCACGGCATTATAACGGCCATAACCCGGCAGCCGCATGGATGATTTTCGCTTTACTGTTCTGCCTTATCATGACATCCGTCAGCGGTCTCAAGCTCTATGGTATTGAAGGATATGGCCCAATGGCAAGCTCATCGGTACTAACACCTGCTGAAACTGCCAATTTCAGCCTGATTCGAAATGCCCAGGCGAAAGATTATTACAGAAGAGATCATGATGAACATGAGAGTGAGCTGGAAGAACTGTGGGAAGAAATTCACGAGTTCTTCGCCAGTCTGACATTGTTACTCGTCTTCGTACACATCGCCGGCGCCATTGTCGCAAGCATGGTACACAAGGAAAACCTGATCAAGGCGATGATTACAGGAACCAGGAAACCGCGGCCTGACTCGCTGTCAGATTAACATTATTGGGTCTTCACCACATCAAGTGGGTAAAGATTCAAATGATTGCCTCAGAGAACAGAAAACACAGAGGTTTTATCCGCCTGCCGCTACACGGCACCACGCAAATGTTTAACAACAACATCCACAGATGAACACAGATAAACACGGATAAACACGGATATTTAGCAACTTAAAAACGCATTCATCAGTGTTCATCTGCGTTTATCTGTGGACAGATGCACTGTCTTTCCTTCCTGGCATCCGGCGGTGTAATAGTCCTATAACATGAATCCGACAGTAAAAAATAGATCAATAAGCATCTATTCACACACAACGTCATTCGCGTGTTTTGCGGGGGCCGTGTAGCGGCAGGCGGACAAATATTCCCTGTGGGGTCAGGGTGTTATCATGGCTTTACCCACTGCATTTGGGAAAGACCCCATATATTTAGTCAATACGCATTTTTTGAGATTTAACCAGCGCATCATATGATGCCGTCCATCCAGACGAGAACCCGCCAAGATAGTACCTTGCAGGCTCATAATGGTTTTCAGCAGTAAACGGCGCCTGGAATTTATCTAACACCAGGTCTTCTCTGACAAAAAAAGCATTCACCCCTGTAATATTACATCCGACAAGACAATAACCCTTTTTAACCAAATTTATTTCCAGAAATTTCAGGGAAACTCCGAAATTATCATTATGTCTAAAGACATGTGACTCATCATAATCCATGCAGTAAAGGATAGGAGGCGCAAATTTTGCGTTGTATTCGATAGCAATAACTCTTGGATTTACGCATGATATTGCATCTAACACATAATAATCATTCCCATCAATATCAACCGATAGAAGATCAATCTCTTCATAATCCATATTC
>DAOWLL010000308.1 GCA_030641945.1 Gammaproteobacteria bacterium
CACTCAGTTGCCGTCCATCGGTGGACCAAGTGAGATAGAGATGCTGACCTTCCTCCTTAGGCCCGGACCAGTGTGCGACAACCGATTGATCGGCCAGATCCACGATTTGAAATGTCATTGCGTCAGGCATGAACGCGATGTATTTCTCATCAGGCGAGACGACGGGGAACCGGTAACCGCACGTGAAAATCTCCTGCGACTCAGGATTGTTTGGATTGGGGCGAACGGAGTAAACTTTGTTATCCAATCGGCAATGATAGTAGATGCGGTTTGAATCGCCGCTCCAGTTGGGCCAGCCGCCCCTGGCAAGAAACCGTGGATGACCAGTACCGTCAGCTCTGACAATCCAGACTTCATCCTGTTCCCACGCACTTTGCTTTCCCTGAGGTTCAGAGGTTAGGTCCTTCAGTGACAGGACCTGACGAGTACGCACATACACAATATATTTTCCATCTGGAGACCACGATGGATCTTTTCCCGGAACCGTCAATAATCGTGTCTTTGAGGTTTCGAGATTGAGGATTTCAATACCGCTGGCACCCAGGACGCCCCGGCTGTATGTTAAATGAGTACCATCAGGTGACCAGCTCGGGTGAAAGCCTTCGGCTACAACCCGTCTGGCAATACCGGCGAGTTGTTGATACTCCTCTGTGGCCCGGTGCATAGCTTCAAAGGCCGTCCCCGTCGGTCGCTTATCTTGTGGATACCATGATTGGCCCGTACATAGACTGTCAAACACATACTTGGCGGCCGAACAATTCAAGCGCGCTTGTTCCATTTGACCTAACTCGAGAATCTTGTCATATTCGGTCTGTGCCTTTTCATAGTCGCCCAATGCGACAAGGGCACAGAAGAGATGAAATTTGTATATCTCTTCCTGGGGCTGTAGCTTAAGGCATAACTTGGCGTCGGCAATAGCCCGGTCGTATTTACCCATCCGCATCAGCGTTTTGCGGCGCTGGTTACTGAGTTCCACAAGGCGTCTGTCGCGAGGAGCTATTAGGCTTGCAGCCCGGTCGTGATCTGCAATAGCTTGATTGAGCAGATCGCTGTCGTTTTGTGTAATGGCGATTTCGCGCCGTGCAATGGCACGAAGGGAATATCCCGCCGGATTTTTAGGCTGGCTCCCAATCATAATGGACGCCTCTGTCTCCATATTACGGTGCTCGCCAAGCGCGTAATAGGCCAAAGCACTCGCTCTTCTTGCACCAAAGTGAGTTGGGTCCAGTTCCAGCGCAGCTTCGAGCCAGTTGATTGTTTCCTGCACGGTCTGTGCGGTTATGGCATGCAATAAATAAGCATCAGCAGTCTTCGGCAGTAGCCTCTCACCCTGTCTGAGGTGAATCTCCACCTTGTTCTTCGTCATATGGTCATTGGGGGCCGCCTCCAGATAAATCGCGGCGAGAAGAAAATGTGCATTGGCGGCGATTTCAGGTCGCTCTCCGAGGAGGTTTCGCAACTGCTCAATCCCGGCCTCCGGATCCTGTAGCTCCGGAAGGATACGGGCGTGCAATAGCCGGGCTTTAGGCCCGACAAAACGGCTCGACAGTATGGGTTTAATTTTTCTAAGGGCTTGCCGGTATTCGCCGCTGGACAGCAAATCCTCGACCAATGCAAGCGATCTCTTATGGTCAGTGCGGGTTCGCTGAATGGTGAATCGAACATAGGCATATGCGACAAGGAACAGGCCGACAACAATGACTGCCGCAGCCGACCAAGTCATCACCCGGACTCGATGCCTACGCAGGAACTTCTGCACGTGGTACACGAGACCGGGTGACACTGCCGTAATGGGCTCATGCCTTAGATGCCGTTCAATGTCTTCGACCAAAGCGTGCGCCGTCTCGTACCGGTGTGCCCTGTTTTTCTCAAGAGTCTTCATTACTATCCAGTCAAGATCACCCCTGAACAGCTTGCATAATACCTCCGGGCTGGCCTGTCTGGACTGAGCGACGTCCGTCAACGTTTGGCCGAGTGTACGGATTTTGGTGGACGGTTTTAATGGATCTGTCTCCTGAATGATTCGCTGCATCTCGGCATAGCCGGCTTCAAAGAGCGCCTCGGCGTCGAATGGGGTCGTACCCGTCAGCAATTCATAGAGCAGCACACCTAAAGAATAAATGTCCGTTCGAGTATCCACATCCAGCCCACTCATTTCCGCCTGTTCAGGGCTCATGTAGGCGGGTGTGCCAATCATCTGGGTATCGCGTGTAAAGACTGTCTTTTCGGTAAGCCGGTAATTGGTTGCCTTGGCGATACCAAAATCAATGACCTTCGGAAGCGGCGTACCATCGTGCAGAGTCACCATTACATTGGAAGGTTTGATGTCACGGTGGATGATGCCTTTCTGATGGGCATGCTGAACCGCATTGCAGACCTGTATGAATAACTGCAGGCGCTCAGGGGTGCTCAGCTTGTTCTTATCGCAGTATTCGGTGATGGAGACGCCCTTTACCAGCTCCATCACAAAATACGGCCGGCCCGTCTCTGTGGAACCGGCGTCGAATACTTTGGCAATGTTAGGGTGATCCATCAATGCCAGGGCCTGACGTTCGGCCTCGAAGCGGGCGATGACCTGTTCAGTATCCATCCCCAATTTGAATATCTTGAGGGCGACCTTGCGACGGATAGGTCTTTCCTGTTCGGCCATATAGACGACCGCCATGCCGCCCTTGCCGATTTTTCCCGAAAGCTTGTATCGATTTATTATGGCCCCGGGGCATTCTATAAGAGATGGCCCTTCCCAGGCGGCAGTGTCGTCCAGGACAAGCGCTTCGTCATTGGTCTTGAGCAGCGCCTCGATATTGGCCCGAAGGGAAGTGTCGTTGCCGCAGGCGGCATCCAGATATGCTTCTCGTTCCGGGCCGGGCTCTTTGTCAACGGCTGCGTGATAAATTTCTTCGATTTCTTTGAGCTTGCGTTCCATTAATAGCTCCTTTAGTAACGTCTTCATATAATAATGCGAAATCCGGACAAAAAAAGAAAAATAACTCTTAATAGACCGGCTCAGACATCTTTTCGTAACTGGTTGAAAAGCCACGCTCGTGCGAAAGACCAGTGTCTGATCGCCGTAGCGCGGGAAATTCCCAGTACTTTGGCGGCCTGGTCGATACTCAAACCGGTGAAAAAGCGGAGTTTTACCAGGTCAGCTTTGACAGAATCTTCATTGGCAAGCATTGTAAGAGCCTCATCCAGTGCAATAAGCTCATCCGACCGCGAACGCCTGGATGGAGCCAATCCACAGGAAAACCACGAGCGTCACAATCTGATTCATTGTCTGTTTCATAATAAATCTCCCTTTACTAAGAGTAGAACTGGTTTCTAATGTGATCATCCCACAAAAAGAGTTTTGTTTCATAAGAAAGCTAAGCGAAATGAATAAAGAGGTTACCCAAAAAAGCATTACACGATTGATACATTTCATTTCCTCCGGATACTTAATCAATTACGAGTTTTTGTGACGCGTAGCCGTCACAAATGCTCTATTGGACTGAACCGCTTACGAGTTATTTGGGTTTTTAATAAACAACCAATTCTATATCATCGGTGAGCAGAGC
>DAOWLL010000523.1 GCA_030641945.1 Gammaproteobacteria bacterium
CCCGCATTTCTCACCAGGATTTGGAATTTTGGGGCAAGCTGGCAAAGCAGGTTGGACGATCGCCCGCGGATGCATAACCATAGCTATGGATTAAGGGGGATCGTCCAGGATGCGACGCCAGCTTGTTCCAAAAACCAAATAGCACAGAGTGTAAATAAACCATCATTGTCTTACCTTCTTAAGTTGATGAATCTCATTAAGTTATATATTAAAAGTGTGCGCCTGGTGAGAAATGCGGGTTAGACGCCAGTCAACGTGCCGTTTATTACATGCGCGTTCTTGTAATACCAACACCGAGGTGGGCAGTGTATAATGCTGCATTCTATGGTGTTGAGTTACCCAGGGATGTTCCTGCCAGTCGGCAGGTTTCAGAACTGTTCTATCGACTGCAGTTCTCGCAGGGTATTGCGATAACGCCAGGCATTCGGCTGCTGATTGATCCCGCGAACAATCTGTTTAAAGACAAGATATGGGTGGCCGGTATCAGGGCGCGTATTATATTGTAAATCCCATAATTTAATCGGTGATCTTTCATGACAGAAAAAGACCCTTCAGCAACGAAAAAAACACCCGCTAAGGCGGCTGCTTCTAAAAGGGCAGCCGCCAGCAAATCAACTGACAATGTTACTGTGGCGGATATGCACGAGCTGCTTCTCATTTTGCGAGAAGGGTTAGCTTCCAGAGACAAAGCTGTTGATTATTTGCGGCAGGAAATTGCCCAGAATCAGGAGCAAATTGCTCAGAATAAAAAAATCATCGCCAAACGAAGCATCGTAACTAAACTGATTATTGCTCTGCTGGCTGTCGGTGTAATAATGGTGGGATTTGATCAGCATACAATTATAAGAAGTTTTGATAAAGACATGACAAATGTATCTAATGATATGGATGTCATGCTGATTGAAATGACCGAAATGCGAAAAGCGATGGTAGCTATGTCTGAAGACATTCATTCAATGAGTACCGATTTTAGCCAGGTTGCAAGAGATGTGAACTCGATCAGTTATGGTGTACACGGTATGTCGTACGATACACATCGAATGAACCGTTCAATGGATAACATGACGCCGTCTTTTACGCCCTGGTAGTAAGTGAAAATAAATCAAGATGATTGGCCGATTTTTGCTGATAGTAGATATTTGGAATGTTTATCTCAAAAAACATTTTTACCAAAGGCAGGACGTGATGCCTTTCTAACAAATAAGAGGAGTACTTAATATGTTATTTAGAGCCATGCTCATTAGTCTTTTTTCTTTTATAGCGTGTCTGTCTCCTGCATTTGCCGACAGCGATGCGCAGGATGATAAGGCGGCAATCGCGGCTTTTATGGAATCCGATGTGGCGAAAAAATTCCATAATTCTGCCTACGGCTATGCTGTTTTTCCGACGATCGGCAAAGGCGGCTTCGGTATTGGAGGCGCTCACGGTAAGGGCCGGGTATATCGAGGCGGTAAAAAGACAGGTGATGTTTCAATGACGCAGGTAAGTATTGGTCTTCAGGCCGGAGGCCAGGCCTATCGTCAGGTGGTTTACTTCCAGGACAAGCGTGCGTTTGATGAATTCACCAGTGGAGAATTTGAATTTGGAGCTCAGGCAGAGGCCATTGCAATTACGGCCAGTGCTGGTGCATCGGCTGGTACCGAAGGAACATCAGCGAGTGCAAACGAATCCCAGTCGGAAACCAACTACCACAAGGGGATGATTGTATTCACCATGGGTAAAGGTGGCTTGATGTATCAGGCTGCGTTGGGTGGGCAGAAATACAACTACGAAGCGTCGAAATAAATTGTAAATCGCATCATGGTGAGTGGTGTTCTACTTGCTGGCAGGTGGTAGATTATTTTAGCCGCAAAAAACGCAAAAAACGCGAATGTTGTTACAATATTTAAAAGCCTTTTTGCGTTCTTGGCATTTTTCGCGGATTCTATTGGTATTGTAATGCCCGGATCACGCGTCGCTTCCTCCAGGCTGCCGTTCTAATGATCGTGGTGGGCGGAGCCCACCCTACGTGGTTAAAGC
>DAOWLL010000530.1 GCA_030641945.1 Gammaproteobacteria bacterium
CAATACGGAACATGATCAAATCCACAAGCCCTATCAGGAACCAGACTATTGCAATGTTGAGGAAAGTTCGGCCTTCGAAAACGGCTCTTACCACCAAAGATGGCGCAACAAGGTCAAATGTGGCGCGAAAGAGCAGCACCAGGATGAGAAACCGCAATGGACCGTTTATAAACTTTTCTGTTCGTTCCAGTCCTTGTTTCCTGTACAGCTTTATCAGTTTGAACAATAACCAGGTAATGATATAGGCGACTATATAACCGACCAGTATCAGCACCAGCACCATTGCCCACTGCCATACTTCAAGCCCCATGAATTTATAGTGTGGAAATATCAGCGACAGCTTGTCGCCAATCCGGCCATAACCGAATTCCTCGACCAGTGCTGGAATCTGGGCCACGGTTGCATTTGACAATTTCCAGATGAATACACCATCGCCTCGTGGTACACGTTGCATCAGGATATCGACGAAGCCTTCGCTGGTCTTGATCGTGGTAATACGGTCGCGATAACTCGGCAGACCATCATCGCTATGCCCTTCCGGCTGATCGCTGATGGATTCATAATCGACCATCATGGCTCTATCTGCGATGATCAGCAACTTGCGCGCAAGATCAGGACCGTCCTCTTCATTCACGGTAAAAGGCAGGTTGCGCATATCCATGTAATTCACGGCAGCATCAAAATCCATGTCTTTTAATGTCTTGGCAAAGCCCATAACACTGGATCTCGGCGTGGTGCGGCCAAACTCATCGTGCGGGCCCTTCACAGGCATCGTTTCGATTTTTTCTGTAACCTTTTCAATATCCTGTTTTTCTACGATTTCCTTGAGGGTAGGGGCCTCATCCACCGCGTATAGTGTTGATGGAAGTATGAGTATCAGTGCAAACAGATAATTCAGGGTGCGAGCTGGGATCATAATCATGGGCATATCGACTGTTTCGACTCAGGTAGTAATAGTGTGAGATTATGTTACGTGTGGTGTGTTGTATAGTGTCAATTTTTCGGCGCGGCTTTTAACGATGAAATGTTCTCACTGTCGCAAAGGGGTATTTTCTTGTCTGAAGTGATAATTATTGGCGGCGGTATCATCGGCATGCTCACAGCGCGTGAGCTGCACAATGCCGGTGTCGACGTGCTCGTAATCGAGCGCGGCCCGCTGGGTGGTGAATCATCCTGGGCGGGCGGCGGTATCATTTCACCGCTGTACCCGTGGCGCTACAGCGAATCAGTCAACCAGTTAGCCGAAATCAGTAAAACAATCTACCCCGCACTGGCGCAGCAATAACAGCTTGAGAGCGGCATTGACTGTGAATTAATAAGCAGTGGCCTGCTGTTTACCCGTCTGGATGAACAGCCGCAGGCAGAAAGCTGGGCAAAGGAATGGTCAGTCGAGTTGCAAACGATCACTAATGCGCAGCAGATCCACGAAGTCGAGCCCCAGGTCAGCACAGCAATTGATAGTGGACTGTGGCTGCCGGACATCATGCAGATCAGAAATCCGAAGCTGGTGAAGGCAATGAAGGGTAGCTTTGACGCGCTTGGCATCAAATACCTTGAACACACACCCGTGAATGAACTGATTGTTGAAGCGGGTGTTATCAAAGGTGTAAACACTGCCACAGACACATTCACGGCGGACAAAGTGATCATCGCCAGCGGTGCCTGGAGTGCAGGCTTTATCCAGGGTGAGAAAAATGTTGCGGTTGAACCGGTTAAAGGCCAGATGATCATGTTCAGGGGCGAGCCGGGCCTGATCAGGCGCATGGTGCTGTCATCCGGGCATTACATCATACCGAGGAAAGATGGCCGTGTGCTTGCCGGCAGCACCCTGGAGCGCACCGGTTTTAATAAAACCGTCACCGATGTGGCCACGGTTGAGCTGAGGCGCGCCGCTGTAGAAATAATCCCGGCTCTCGACGATATGGAAATAGAACGCCAATGGGCCGGGCTGAGGCCGGGCACCGAGCAGGGCATACCTTATATATGC
>DAOWLL010000364.1 GCA_030641945.1 Gammaproteobacteria bacterium
ATCAAAGCCGATATGACGGTTACACAACTGGTAGAGCATTTATTCATTGCTATCGCAGCGGTTGCAGTCATTTTACTGGTCTTCCTGGGACGCTGGGCTGCACTGATCGTGTCTATCACCATCCCGCTGGTTTTCTCTGTGGTAATCGGCGCTGACCTGATGGCTGGTCCAACGTTGAACCGCATTACCCTTTATGCCTTGATTCTTGGCCTCGGCATGCTGGTGGATGATGCGATCGTGGTTATCGAAAACATTCACCGTCATTTTGATGAATTGCCGCCAGAGGCAGACAGGGCCAGCCGGACCAGAGCCGCGATTCTTGCCACGGCTGAAATCGGTAATCCGACCACGCTGGCGACTTTTACCGTAGTCACCGTGTTTCTGTCGCTGCATTTGATAACAGGCATGCTGGGCGAGTATTTCTACCCGGTGGCATTTAATGTGCCGGTCGCAATGGTTGCGTCTTTGATCATCGCATACTCGGTAACACCGTGGTTAGCACGCCGCTGGCTACTTACATCGATTGGACATGCGGGGCCACATAAAGATGAACACCTACGCGGCGAAGAGCCTCACCGGTTGCAGCGTGCATATCGCAAGATCATCACCCCGCTGCTGGAACATCGTAAATTGCGCAGAATTTTTTACCTGGGTGTTGCACTGTTGATGGTATTGTCATTTTTACAGCCGGCATGGCAGTTTATTCGTCCACAAGGTATTACGGGTGCTGTATCAACAATGGGTGTGCCTCTGGCATTCCTTCCCAAAGACGACAAAAATACTTTTTTAATTCATGTTCACTTACCAGAAAATACGCCACTGGAAGTGACCGATCGTGCCGCCAGAGAGCTGGGTGAGCTGTTGCGCCAACAATCAATCGTGTCTAATTATCAGACCTACGTCGGCATACCCTCGGTCATCGATTTCAATGGACAACTGCGCGGTAGCGGCAAACAGGTCGGACCACAGTTTGCCGATATTCGTGTGAGCCTGACAAACAAGTTTAAGCGTGATGAAAGTTCGATCGACCTGGTCCGCGCACTGCGTCCTGAAGTAGAAAAGATTGCCGCCCATTATCCTGGTGGTGTCTTTCAGCTGATCGAAGACCCGCCTGGTCCGCCTGTGAGAGCGACGGTACTGGCAGAAGTGTATGGTCCTGATCTGGAAACGCTTGATCGATTAACTAAAAATATTGAGTCAGAGTTTGTTGATACCTATGACATGGTCGAAGTACAGACAAGCATCCCGACTGACGTGGCAGAATACCGCTTTCGATTCCAGCGTGACAAGCTGGCGTTGGCCGGTCTTGATCCTGCAACGGTGTCACGAGTGCTCGACCAGTTGATGCAAGGCGAAGTGCTGGGTCATGCGCATCCCGAGGGGGAAAGGTCGCCGGTACCTGTCCGGCTGCATGTGCCGCGCCAGCATCGAATCGACCCGGATATGCTCGAACGTGCTTTTGTAAGCAATTCGGATGGCAAACGTGTACCTCTGTCTGAACTGGTGCACGTTGAAAAGGCAATACAGTCAAAACCGATCAATCACAAGAACTCGGAACGCGTACATTATGTTGGTGGGGAATTGTCCTACAGCGCACCCATATATGCAGTGCTGGATCTCGACCGACGCTTAGACGGGATGGAAGCTTCATCAGGACAGTCCACAAAAACGGCCAACCTGCAATTCCTTCCAGTGCGGGCCAACGCCCTTGAAGGGTATAAATTATTATGGGAAGGCGAATTACGCCTGACACTGGATGCCTTTCGTGACATGGGTTTGGCGCTGGGAATGGCATTGCTGGTAATTTATTTTTTACTTGTTGGTTATTACCGTTCGTTTAGTTTGCCCTTGCTGGCAATGACCGCGGTACCACTTGCACTAATCGGTGTTTTTCCTGCGCACTGGGCTTTTGGAGTCAGTTTCTCAGCCGCCTCAATGGTTGGTGTGATTGCACTGGCAGGTGTTGTTGTGCGTAATTCATTACTGATTATCGATTTCGCACAGGATTACCAGAAGCAAGGTTATGATCTTGAAGATGCAGTGCGTGAAGCCGGTGCTGTCAGATTAAGACCAATACTGCTGACAACGCTGGCAATTGCTCTGGGTACAGCAATTATGGTGCCTGATGCGGTTTTTGGTGGACTGGCACTGGCACTTATTTTTGGTGCGATAAGCTCTGCGCTTCTTGTTGTTATTATTGTGCCGTTACTATACCGACGTATGATGAAAGGACAGACTGACGATAGCCTGTTAAGTTAATGGATATTGAATGTCTGCTTTAAAGTATCAACTGGCCGCTCACTTGATAAGCATGATCGACCCCTTTTGGCCGCAAGCTGCCCGTTGGTTGATTTTGAGTATAATTTCAGCCTGAGAGTCTGCTGCCGACCCAGGCTGTGTGAAAAGTCGGAAATATGGGCCGGTGGTGAGTCAGCCCTAAATATGAAAGTTTTTACATCAATATAGTGATAATGAAATCCACTTGAAACGAATTATTGCTCAATATCGGCTTTCATTTACCACTTTCACAAATGACAATTAGTTTTCACACAGTCTGGACCCACAGGAGACCTTCGGCATGATTTGATCAAAGGCTCGATATTGCCAGTCACGTTATTAAATCATTCCCGTAGATTTGGTTTTTCTTATCAAAAGCAGCCTTTTGCTATTTTTTCACTGGCCCTGATTTTCCTCGTGGAATATTTTGCTAGTTAAATGGCATGAAATTCATTTTAGGCACTTTGTTCTCTACTCGACCAAGCAAATAGGTTATTCGTGGCATTTCGGTTGATAAAACCATTGTCATTTGCTCAATGGAGAGAGTCATTCTTTTTATATTGGGCGTCATTTCTTCAATATTTCCCATAGACTCATCCATATCTCGCATAGTATTTTGCATTTTATTCATTTCCACCAGCATTAGCGGAATTGTATCTGACGCTGGCTTGGCTGTTTTATCCAGCTTGTCTATTGCATTACTAATGGTGTGAAAGTCCTTGAAACCCTCAGTCCAGATTGGTTGCCATACAAA